>CAYWGN010000005.1:0-5767 GCA_964457495.1 uncultured Desulfobacula sp. | reverse complement strand
CCTGTCACCAGCCGTGCCGGTGTCACATCAAATGCATGGTTGGCAGCATTACTGGTTTCAGGAGGAATCAGCACTTTTTCAATTTTTCCATGGCAAAGGCCCTGGACATATCTTATCTCGTCAGGATCTCTCTCTTCTATGGGAATATCCGCAATCCCATCTGTAATATCCCAGTCAAAGGTGCTTGACGGTAAAGCAACATAAAAGGGGATATTATTATCTTTGGCGGCAAGGGCTTTTAAATAAGTCCCTATTTTATTGGCCACATCTCCGGCTCTCGTGGTTCTGTCCGTCCCCACAATGACAAGATCCACCAGACCATGCTGCATGAGATGTCCTCCGGCATTGTCTGTAATGACAGTATGGCTCACCCCGTGTTTTCCCAGTTCCCAGGCAGTAAGGCGGGAGCCCTGGTTTAAAGGTCTTGTCTCATCCACCCAGACATGGACATCAATATTATTGTCAAATGCCTTATAAATGGGGGCAGTAGCCGTACCATATTCAATACAGGCAAGCCAGCCGGCATTACAGTGGGTAAGGATATTGACGGGTTTTCCATCTTTTTGTTTGCTGATTTCTTTGATAATAGGCATGCCAAAGGCTCCAATCTTTTCACAATTGACGGCTTCTTCCTCTACAATCACCAGGGCTTCATCCAGAGCAGCTTTTACTCTTGTGTCATAGTTTTGGGTTTTTAATGCTGCCCAAAGGACCCGGTCTACCCCCCAGAAAAGATTCATGGCCGTGGGCCTGGCATCCTTGAGCCTTTTGCATTCAGACAAAAGATAGTCATTGTCAGCGCCTCTGTTCTTCTCCTGCACAAGGCTGATATAGACACCCAATGCTCCTGTTGCACCGATCAAAGGGGCGCCCCTGACAACCATATTTTTTATGGCGTGAATCGTATCATCCACTGTGTTTAAGTCTTTTATGATTAATTTGTGGGGGAGAAATCTCTGATCTATAACTTGAACAGTTTTTGATGCCATATCAAACCAGATCGGCCGCATATCTTTTCCATCCACCTTCATATCAGGTTCTCCTGGATTCTTTTAAAAATTATTAATGAAATTTTTAGCTTCTTTTATGGATACATTCATATCCTTGATAAGTTTTCCCACATCTTTTTCAATGGAGACTATTTCTCCACTTAACGACCCCACGGCCTTGGCATTAAGGTTATGTTTGAGATACAGGACATAATCTTTGAGTTTGGTTAAAACCGGATACATCCCTTTTGTTGATTTATTCATTATTGTTTCAAGCTTCTGATACTTTATTTTTGAATTTTGAAGCGATCTTTTACTGCTGTTTTTAAGCTTGGCATCGCTGATCTGAGCGATCTCTTCTTCCCATTCCTTGAACAGATCATGGGCCACCTTTTCTACATCATTGATTCTCTTTTCAATTTGTCCGGCTCTTGAATCACAATCATCATAACTGTCCTTGAGTTTATCATAAAAGGTTTCAAGTTCTCCTCCATCAAAAGTATAGAGTTCTTTAATCCTTGTCAGGGCATCCTTGAACTCCTCTTGTGCTTTTTCCTGACTTTCCTGAACATCTTCAACATTATCAACCAGGATATGCCTTTTTTCTTTGCCAAATTTTTCCATGGCTGAATAATATACAGAGGTGCAACCTGATGTGAAAAGAAAAACTGCTGACACAAGGGTAATCATGGTCATAAAATTTTTTATACACATAAAATTTGTTTCTCTCATTTGATTTGTAAACCGTTTACGCAATCTGAAAACTTCTTATACCAAAACTCAACTGACACATCTGTTTTTGAAAATTGTTATTGTATATAATTGTTTAATCTTTTGCTATACTTCATTTATTATATGAGGTTTTCTCTGACCTTTTTGTTCATAAAAAAAATGACCAATAACTTAGGAGGTAATATGAATTCCGAAGAAATATTTATTTCAGCTTTAGCCTATGAAAAAAAAATTAGAGATTTGTATGTTTCAGCAGATAAAATTGTTGATGATGAAAGGGGAAAAAAGATATTCAAAGCCCTGGCTGATGATGAGCAAGCCCATGTTGATTTTTTAGAATACAGCCTTGATATTTTAAAAGCACAGGGTCAGATAGATATTACAAAACTTGAAACTTCCATACCCTCAAAGGATTTGTTTCAAGATGAAATTGAAAAAATGAGGGAAAAAATTCCTGAACGAATTCTGGGTGATGTCAAACGGGTTTTAAACAGTGCCCTGATGCTTGAAATTGAAACCAGTGAGTTTTATCAGGATGCTTATGAAAAAACACAGGGTCCTATCAAAGAAATTTTTAAAAAACTCCTGGAAATAGAGCGCAGGCATGAAGATGTGGTCCAGATTGAACTGGATCATGCATCAAACAATGGATACTGGTTCAATTTTATGGAAATAGATATGGAGCACGGCTAATAAAATGCTTTTGGTTGAAAAAAAAGGCTTTATTGCTTTTCTTACAATTAATTATCCTGAAAAACGAAATGCTCTCACCCCGGAACTGCTTAAGGATGTTCACAAAAATCTGGAAGTATTTTCAAAAAATGATGATGTCAGGTGTGTGGTGATAAAGGGGCAGGGAAGCAAAGTATTTTCTTCGGGTTATGATATCAGTGCCATCCCCGTTGCCCCGTTGTCTGGTGCCAGACAAAAAACACCAGGCACTTTGTTAAAGGCTTTAGACTCCATAAAAAACTTTCCGTATCCCACCATTGCCATGCTGAACGGACATGCATTTGGTGCCGGGTTTAATCTTTGCGCGTGCTGTGATATCCGGATTGCAGCAGATGATATTAAACTTGGGATGACACCAGCCAGGATCGGCGTGGCATATCACCCAAAAGGCATACAGCAGTTTATTGAAGCTTTTGGGATAGCAAGGACAAAGGAAATCTTTTATACAGCGACTATCTTTCAGGGCAAAGCGCTTCTCCAAAAAGGATTGGTGGATTATATGATTCCAAGACAGGACCTTGAAGAATTCACCCATACATATGCCAAAAAAATTACCCAAAATGCACCGCTTTCATTAAAGGGAATAAAAAAAATCATTACCATGTTTGAAAATGACATGACTTTGAAACAAGAAAATTTAGATGCAGCAGATCAATTGCTGCAGAAATGCTTTCAAAGTCATGATTTAAAAGAAGGACAGGCAGCCTTCCTTGAAAAACGAGTACCAGGGTTTACCGGGAAATGACACCTTTTTTTTAATCCACCAGAACCTTTTCAAGCTGTTTAACCATAAAATCCATTTCCTCATCATTGATAATCAAGGGAGGGGAAATCCTTATGGTATGGCCGTGGCTGTCATTGACAATCAACCCGAGTTTTAACAGTTTTCTGCAAAATTCCATGGCATTGCCGTTTTTGACTTCAATCCCGATGAAAAGTCCTTTTCCCCGAACTTCTTTGACGTGAACAGATTTTTTGGCAATGGCTTCAATCCTTTGTTTCAATATCTTCCCTTTTTGGGCTGACTGTTCAGCAAGTTTTTCTTCTTCAAACACCTTTAAAGCAGCCGTGCCTGCCACGCAGGCAAGGGGATAACCACCAAAGGTTGATCCGTCTGATCCTTTGGAAAATACCATGTCCATAATTTTTGCATTGGTAATAAAAACAGACAAAGGAATAAGACCGCCTGATAGTGCTTTTCCAAGAATTACACCATCAGGAACAATATTCTCATGTTCAAAACAGAATTTTTTTCCTGTTCTTCCCATTCCCACCTGGATTTCATCACATATAAGCAAAAGATCATGTTCATCGGAAAGCTTTCGGAGACCTTTGAGAAATCCTTTTGGGGGTATCTTCATACCGCCTTCTCCCTGCATGGGCTCCACAAGGATTCCACAAGTGTTTTTATTGATGGCTTTTTTTACCTGTTCAAGGTTGCCAAATTCAACGGATACAAACCCGGGGGTTAAAGGACCAAAACCCTCTTTGGATTTAAGACTTGATGAAAAAGAGACAACGGAAATGGTTCTGCCATGAAAATTTTCATTAAAGACAATGATTTCCTGGCTTCCATCCTCAATCCCTTTATGCTTGAATCCAAAATACCGCATGGTTTTTATGGCTGTTTCAACGGATTCCACCCCACCGTTTTTGGGAAGCACCTTATTACCGTAATTTCCAAACCGCGGCGCCATCTGTGGAGCAAATTTTGCCGCCTGGGAAAGAAAGATTCCCAAAGGATCTGTAAACACAACATTGGACAATACAGAGGCATAGTTGCCTATCAGGGCATCCATGACCGCATTGGTGATGAAGGGATGATGATGGCCTGAATTTGCAGCAGAGTAAGCTGCAAGGCAATCCAGGTATTTATTGCCTTTTTCATCTGTCAGCCAGCAGCCTTTTGCATGTCTGACGACAAGATTAATTCTGTCATAATGGTGGGCACCATAGTCTTCTTCCAGGTTGAAAATGGCTTTGTCATTTTCATTGGAAAATCCGCTGAAATAATCAATTTTTCTCGTTGTAGTCATGTTACACCTTCCCTAATTATCTTCTTTTATGATTTTGTAAATCCTTTTTTCGTCATCTGTGAGATCCTGGTGCTTGTCCAATATTTTTTCTAAGAAACAATGGTAGAAATCATGGCGGAGACTGTCCCGGTTAGCCAGGATAAACCATCGATTTCTTGTCCAGTTGATGGCAGAAATATCTTCTTTGTCTGTTTCAAAGATTCCAACAAGAGCTTCACTTTTATCTGTAATCACTTCAATGGATCGTCCGCCGATGATCTGCTGCAAATGTTCATGATCCGGGTGAATGACCTGTATATCAAATTTTTTGGCTACTTTTCCCATGGCAATATAACGGATTTTCACCCCTCTTTTATCTGCCTGTGTTAAATATTCATCCAGATGTCGGTATGATTTGGGAAACAGCCTGACATAGATTTCTTTTTCAGCAGTTTTTATCATTTCCATGGCTTTTTCCATGACATTTTCATATCCTGTAATTGTCCAGACAAATTCAAAAGCATCTTTTTGAGATGCGGCCGTAATCTGATCTTCAAATGCCTCTATATTGCTACCAAAGCTTCTTTTCAGTCTTCTGACCAGTTCATCTGAGGGCAGCGGGGCATACTGGCCAGCGTTAACTTCAATCACATATCCTTTGGAAATAAGATTCCGCAGCACATCATAAATTCTTGATCTGGCAATCCCTGAAATTTTACTCAATTGAGAACCATTCACTGGATGACTGCCCACGAGCGCCATATAACAGGCAGCTTCATACTGTGAAAATCCAAGGGTTTTTAAATTTGAATATGTATCCATTTTTTTATTCCAAAGCGTTGCTACCTAAATAGCAACATAAACCTAAGCCCAATGATTGTCAACAATTAAAACCCTTGGCTGCCCATTAAAAAAATTAAAAAAATATCCCTTTGACACTGGGTTTTGAATCAGGTAAATATTTAAAAAAATGGACATCTTTAAATTTACCCCAAAACAGGAGATAAAAAATGGCTGGCCTTAACAAAGTGATGCTAATTGGAAGATTGGGAAGAGATCCTGAAATCAGGTATTCCCAGCAAGGTTTGGCAGTGGTGAATTTCTCCATTGCCACCAGTGAATTTTGGACTGATAAAAACACGGGCGACCGTCAGGAAAAAACAGAATGGCATAATATTGTAGTATTTGGCAAACAGGCAGAGACCTGCGAAAAATACCTGTCAAAGGGCAGCCAGATTTATGTTGAAGGACGACTGCAAACCAGCAATTATGAAAAAGAAGGCCAAACCCATTATATGA
>CAYWGN010000004.1:59497-67814 GCA_964457495.1 uncultured Desulfobacula sp. | reverse complement strand
ATAGGGACATTATAGTCCTGTCAGATTTTGAACGGTTTCAACACCCTTTATTACATTAAAACCGCTGAATATTTTTCAAACTTCACCTTTGACATCACCCGGGCAGCAGAGATCCAGAAGATGTCTAAGGAAGAAAAACTCTTGAACCAGGTGCCGGACAAACCGTTGAAAATTCATTTTCGGATTGTCGATGCCACAGAAGGGGAACACGGCAATGTTAAAGCCTCAGAAGACAAAAAACGTTTTTTTGTCCTGTATGAAGATAATCCGGTTAAGATTGATGATATGGGTGAACTGGCTATCAATTTTGAATATACGTCCTTGCCCGGCGGTAAAAATGATGTTGATCCTGACATGGAAAAAAGTCTCAAAGAGCTGTACGGCAAAAGCCTGAACAAGGGAGACATGCCCAATCTTGCCATTGCCCGAAAAATTATCAACATGGTCGAAACACTGGACAATGCCACGGTTTACGGCAATATGCTCAAACTTACAGCTCCCACGGACAAGATTCCCAGCCGACCGCTGCTGGCAAGGTATGTCAACCAGTACACAGCCCGGAATACCATGGACTACTTTATTCACAAAGACCTGGGCGGATTTTTGAAACGGGAGCTGGATTTTTACATCAAAAACGAGGTCATGCATCTTGATGACATTGAAAATGCAGATGTGCCTGCTGTGGAGGGCTATCTTTCCAAAATCAAGGTCATTCGAAAGATTGCCACAAAGCTGATTGAATTTATGGCTCAGCTTGAGGATTTTCAGAAAAAACTATGGCTGAAAAAGAAATTTGTTGTTGAGACCAACTACTGCATCACCCTTGACCGGATTCCCGAAGCAATGTACCCGCAGATTGCAGCCAACCCTGCCCAGATTGAAGAATGGATCAAGCTGTTTGCCATTGATGAGATCAAGGCGGTGGATGGTCAATTACCGGGCATGGGAAAGCCTGTTTTTTCTAATCCGCCCACGATTGAATTTTTAAAGGCCAATGATAAGCTGGTTCTGGATACGGCATTTTTCAGTGAAGAATTTAAAGCAAAATTGATAGGGTCCATTGAGGATTTTGATGAACAATGTGACGGGCTGCTGATTCACTCGGAAAACTTCCAGGCTTTGAACCTGTTGCAGGAACGGTATCGGGAACAGGTAAAGTGTGTTTATATTGATCCACCTTATAATGCCCAATCTAGTGAAATTTTGATAAAAATTCTTATAAGCATTCATCGTGGCTTTCATTAATACATAGCAGAATTGAATTTTCAAAACCAATACTAAATAGGCAGTTCGTGTATATTACAGCAATTGATGAAATTGAAAACATGAATTTAGGCTTAATGTACTCTGAAATTTTTCCAAATTGTGAAGATGCCTGTATTTCCATCGTTCATAATCCTACAGGTCAACAAGGGAACAATTTTTCATTTACTCACGAATTTGCACACTTCGTCTACCCTAATCAAACAAACTCGATAGGGCTTCAAGACAGGGATGATCAAATGCGAGAATCTGAAACCGATATTCGCCCTCTTAGAAATGTTTCTTCTGGAAAAAATCATCTTCGGGAATCTGCGGCAAATTGTTTTTATCCAATTTTTGTTAAAGATGGTGAAATTATTGGTTTTGGTGATGTTTGTTTTCAGAACTTTCACCCTGATGGAATAAATATCAAAAGAGAAGATGGTATTATTGAGATATACCTAATTGATCCATTAAATATTGAAAGCAAGTGGGTTTTTGCGAGGGATACAGTAGAATCCATTATTGACGAGCTTACAGCTGAATTTAATACAAAAAAGAATCAGTGGGATATAATACGTAGGAAATGCAAGTTTAGGTATAAATCCCTTTGGTCGGACAAAAGATATAGTGCAAACAGTTGGGGTAGTGTTGTCCTTAATAATATCCTTCCCAACAACCCTTTTACATACCCGAAATCAATATTTACTGTTATGGATTGCGTCGATGCTGGTCTGAAGAATTACACTCATGGTTTAGTTTTAGACTATTTCGGCGGGTCAGGAACAACAGGGCATGCTGTAATAAATCTTAATCGTAAGGATTTTGGTAATCGTAAATACATTCTCGTTGAGATGGGCGATTATTTTGGTACCGTACTCAAACCCCGTATCACAAAAGTAGTCTACTCTTCCAATTGGAAAAACGGCAAACCCGTAACTCGGGACACCGGCATCTCCCACTGCTTCAAATATCTGCGTCTTGAATCCTATGAAGATACGCTGAACAACCTGGAATTTGAAAACAATCCCACCCGGGACAGTGTCATGGAACAGAACAAGGAACTTCGTGAGGACTATATGCTTCACTACCTGCTGGATGTAGAGACAAGGGGCAGCCAGTCGCTGCTCAATATTGACAAGTTTAACGATCCTGCAGCCTATATGCTCAAGGTAAAAAAGCCGGGCAGTGACGAACAGGCAACGCGTGCGGTGGATCTGGTGGAATCTTTTAACTACCTGCTGGGCCTGCGTCTGGTCCACATGGCTGCACCCCAGCGGTTCACGGCAGCCTTTATCCGCAAGCCTGATCCTGAACTTCCCGAGGATCAGCATACCAAGCTTCTGGTGGACGGGGAAATCCTGCTCTCTTCAGAAGGAAAATGGGGGTTTCGTAAAATCAAAGGGTGGGTACCGGCTGATCCCATGACCCCCAATAAGGGCCGGAAAGAAAAGGTGCTTATTGTATGGCGCAATCTTTCCGGCAACCTGGAAGAAGACAACCTGATGCTGGATGAGTGGTTCATCAAATATTGTATTCCAGACCGGGATTTTGAATTTGACACCATTTATGTGAACGGTTCCAACAATCTTTCCAATCTTAAGAAAGAGGGTGCAAACTGGACGGTTCTCCTTATTGAGGAAGCGTTTCATAAGAGAATGTGGGAGAAGGAATAATGACCAATTCATTGGATAAACTAACGATCAAAGGGTTTAAATCCATCAGGGAACTTGTGGATTTTGAACTGACCAGTCTCAATGTCATTATCGGGGGCAATGGAGCGGGCAAGAGCAATCTGATAAGCTTTTTCAGGATGCTGCGAGCGTTTGTTGACGGTAATCTGAATCGTTATGTGAAAAATAATGGCGGGGCTGGAGATCTTGTTTTCAACGGCCGGAAAATGACCCGGATAATGGAGTTTGAAACCCGCTTTGGCCCCCGTGGATATAGATTCAAACTTGCACCCACGCCAAATGACACCTGTTCTCTGGAAGATGAAGCCCGTTATTACAGTGGCGGTTCTTCAGGATGGTGGAACCTGGGGGTCAGTGAAGACGGCACATCCAACATGGTAGGCGAAGCTTTGAAAGATCAAGGTGATGCCAAGTACAGCAAACCAGTGTATGATGCCATCGCATCATGGCAGATTTATCATTTCCATGACACCAGCTCAACCGCTGCCATGCGACACTATGAGATTGTCCAGGATAATAAGGCCTTTAGAACAGATGCCGCCAATATCGGCCCGTTTCTCCTGAAGCTGAAAAACAAGTATCCAAAGGCCTATCAAGAAATCCTTAATGCAGTTCGTATGGTAACCCCCTTTTTTGATGACTTTTTACTGGAACCTCGGGAATCAGGCAAGAAACTGGAAGTCAACGTCAGTTGGACACAAAAGGGCTCAGACTACCCCATGCAGCCCTATCATTTTTCAGACGGCACCATCCGGTTTATCTGTCTTGCCACGGCTCTTCTACAACCGGAACCGCCTTCCACCATCATTATTGATGAACCAGAGCTTGGATTGCATCCTGCTGCCATCTCAATCCTTGCAGAACTGATGGAAGTGGCCTCACAAAACACACAGATTATTGTTGCCACCCAGTCACCAGCACTCATCGACCAGTTTGCCATCAAGGATATCGTGGTGGTCAATCGTGAAGACGGGGCTTCAACCTTTACGCGGCTCAAAGAAGAAGACTTTTCAGTGTGGCTTGAAAATTATTCTGTGGGCGAACTCTGGACAAAAAATGTGATTGCCGGAGGGCCTGTCTATGAGTAACTGCATTGAGGTGATGGTGATTGTGGAAGGCAAAACCGAAGAGATTTTCATCAACAGCATCGTGCAGCCGTATCTTGCTCCCAGGAACATTTTTATCAGGGCCACGCAAATTACCAAACCCGGCCAAAAGGGGGGGGGATGTCCGCTTTGTGAGGGCAAAAAGAGACCTTGAAACCCATCTTAAACAGCGGGCAGATACCTATGTTACGCTTTTTGTGGATTATTACGGTATTAAATCGGACTGGCCCGGACTTTCTTTGGTTCGACCCAATGCGACACCGGCCCAGATTTTTGAAACCATAAACAATGCCACCAAAGCCACGGCAGTAAAATTGTTTGCCGCTCAGAGAGCGGATAAGCGGTTTATCCCGTTTATTGCTGTCCATGAGTTTGAGACCCTTCTTTTCAGTGATCCAAATGCCATTTCCTTTCATCTGGGGATAAATGTGTCCAAGGTAAAAGCCGTTCTCAAAAAATACGGCGAGCCCGAAGCCATCAACAACAATCCTGAGACGGCGCCATCAAAACGACTGGATTCATGGGCAACGACCGGGAAGTTTGCTAAAACAACTTCAGGTATTGCTATTGCCCGTGATATCGGAATTAGAAAAATGAGAAAAAAGTGCCCCCTTTTTAACAAATGGCTGCAGACATTTGAAGAAATCCAGGCGGGGCACAATGGCTAAAAGAACAACAAAAGGTCCGAAAACACATCAATTCAGGAACAAACTGCTTTTAAACCAGTGGCTGCTCACGCTCTTTGGCATCAACCCGCTGGCCAATGATACGAAACGGCCGTTTCACAAACTGGCGGACCCCATCCGTGATCCCCGCCTGGAAGGGCTGGACAGAGATAATCTGCACCATTTTTTTCATGCACTGACCTCCAGCAGCCTTTTCTTTAATGAGGCAAACCCGATCAACCGGGAACAGCTGCTGGTATATGAAGAAAATATCGTCCGGCATACCCGGGTCATCAACGGAAAACGGCATCGGCCGATTGTCTGGAAATATTATCAATGGCTTTCCCTGGTTTTTGTTGAGATTTACCTTGATCACTACTTTCGCGACAAAGAAAGACTGTTGACTGATCTCAACACATATGTGGATCAGTTTAACAGCAGATGGCCGGAGTATTCTGATATGGGATACTTTAACCCGGACGAATTGAACAAACTGTCGCTTCAGAATGCTACAGGTTCCGGAAAAACCCTGCTCATGCATGTCAATCTGATGCAATACCGCCACTATGCGAGGCAGTATGGCAGAGAAAAAGATGTTTCCCGTGCCATCCTCATATCGCCCAACGAGCGGCTTTCTCAACAACACATTGCAGAGTTTGCACAGAGTCATATCCATGCAGCCAATTTTACCAGAGAGGGACATAACCTCTTTACCCAAGCCCAGGGGCTGACACGGGTGGATGTCCTGGAAATCACCAAGCTTGGAGATAAAGAAGGTCCCAATACCATTGCCACTCGAAGCCTGGGCGATCAGAACCTTTTGCTGGTCGATGAAGGGCATCGGGGGCTTTCCGGAAAAAATGCAAAAACAGACGAAACGGCATGGTATAAAAATCGGGCCTTGCTCTGTGACAAGGGATTTACCTTTGAATATTCCGCAACCTTTGATCAGGCCGTATCCGGCACAGGGCACGAAGATGACTATGCCCGGACCATTATTTTTGATTACTCTTATCGCTGGTTCTATGAAGACGGTTTCGGCAAGGATTACCAAATTCTGAACCTGCCGGTCTCTTATGATGAGACCCGGGCCGTATACCTGACAGCCTGTCTTCTGAAATTCTATCAACAGCTGGATATTTATCAGGAAAAAAGCCAACTGCTTCATCCCTTCAACATTGAAAAGCCGCTCTGGGTTTTTGTTGGAAGTACTGTTACCGGCGGTAGGCTCGGTAAGGACGAACAAATTGTTGCAACGGATGTGGCCCAGATTATCATTTTTTTTGCAAGGTTTCTTGCTGACAAGGAAACTGCCTGCCGCCGAATGGAAGAGATCCTCACGGGTAACGGGCAGATGACAGGACTTCTTGATACCAATGGAGTTGATATCTTTGAAGGTTCCTTTACCTGGCTTGCAAAGGTTTTGAATACAGGGAAATCCTATGGGGATGTATACCGGGATATTCTAAAGATGCTTTTCAATTCCACCGGCGGTGGCCATCTTGCCCTTGACAGGGTAAAAGGAGATTCTGGAGAAATCGCACTTCATGTCGGGACATCAGAAACACCGTTTGGTCTGATCAATGTTGGGGATGCCAAAGCGCTTGCCGATCATATCGAACAGGTTGCCGCAAAGGATGGCTTCTCGCTTACTATTGATGAAAGCGATTTTTCAGAAGCTTCCTTTGATTCCGTGAAAGATTCTAGTTCACCGGTAAACCTTCTCATCGGATCAAAGAAATTTGTGGAAGGGTGGGACTGTTGGCGCGTGAGTACACTGGGACTCATGCATGTGGGTAAAAGTGAAGGGGCTCAGATCATCCAGCTTTTCGGCCGGGGCGTTCGCCTCAAAGGATACGGCTGGAGCTTGAAACGAAGTGGGCATAGTCATGCCCCCTCTGTTCCCCAGCATATTGAGGAACTGGAAACACTGAATGTGTTTGGTGTTGAAGCCGATTTCATGGAAAAATTCAGACAATTTCTTGCAGATGAAGGCCTTCCCGGCAACGAACGGCGCAGGGTATTCACCATTCCGCTGAATGTCACCTATGATTTTGGAAAAAAGCTGCAAATTATTCGACCCAAGAAAAAAGCAGATGACGGTCGTGAGTATGATTTTAATAAAGATGCGCCAATCCCGACTCTGGGCACTATGACAGCGTATCTTCAGCTTCACCCGGTGGTTTCCAACTGGTATCCCCGTATTCAATCCATCCAGTCAAAAAAAAGTGCGGACTCTATTAAGAAAGAGGATGTCAAGCTTGATTCAAAACATATTACCCTGCTTAATTTTGACAAGCTCTATTTTGAACTTGAGCAATTCAAGCAGGAGAAAGGCTGGCACAATCTTAATATTGACAAGGCGGGTATCAAGGCGCTGTTGGCTGATAAAACCTGGTACACCTTGTACCTGCCCATAGCACGGTTGACGCCGACGGGTTTTAAAGGGGTTGCGCTGCTTGAGCAGGTCGCAACAGCACTTTTAAAGCGATTCTGTGAGCACTATTATAACTATTGCAAACGTGCATTTATAGAACCTCGCCTGGAATTACGCGACCTCACACGGGAAGACGATAATATACCTCCGGAAGATTCTTTTTATCAGCTCATTGTTGACGGCAATGAGGCCCAGGTGATTCTTGCCATCGAAAAAATGAAACACGAACTTGAATCAAACAGGCAATCCCTATTGAAAGCCGGCGAGTTGAATGTGTGTCGGTTTGGAATGCATCTTTTTCAGCCGCTTTTTCATGTTCGCAAAAGTGGTAAAATCACCATTCTTCCCATTGCCTTAAACGAAAGCGAATTTCAGTTTGTCATTGATCTGAAAGAATGGTCGGAGAAAAACGAAACACAGCTTCAAGAGGAGAGTGTTGAACTTTTTTTACTGCGAAATTTAAGCCGTGCCAAAGGTGTCGGGTTTTTTGAGGCAGGCAACTTCCATCCAGACTTTATTCTCTGGATGATTGCAGACGAGAAACAGTACGTAACGTTTATCGATCCGCACGGCCTTGTTCATGAAGGCCCCGGCAGTGAAAAGGTGCTGTTTTATAAGAGAATTAAGGAAATTGAAACCCGCTTTGGAAATCCGGATGTGATCCTGAACAGTTTTATACTCTCCTGGACAGAATACCCGCAGCTTCGCTGGGGAATTCCACAGGAGGACCTTGAAACAAATCATGTTCTATTCATGAAGGATGATCGAGATCACTACATTGATAAATTATTCGAGAAATTTCGAGAAAAAGTGAGAATCTGATTAATGTTTGATCTATCTATCGCATCCACTTGGAAACCTTTTTGAGCAAGGAATATACTGTTTCTATCGTTTCCACAGGCAATATCCAGAGCGTTTCCACAAGATGCAAGTTATGCAATCATAAATCATCACTGTTTTCTCAAAAAACCATCCAGGGCCTCAATCAACACTGCTGTTACATCTGTTCCATTCTTGTTGGCATACCTTTCAACCCGTTCTGCAAGCGGACAAGGTAAATCAATGGTTATGCTTTGGGTAGGGTCCTGGCACTGGTCTTTTATTTCCTCTGTCATCGTATCCCCCTTATATTTTTCAATACTATACTTTTCAGCCAACTTAATACGTTCATCA
>CAYWGN010000004.1:0-59397 GCA_964457495.1 uncultured Desulfobacula sp. | reverse complement strand
AAAATGACTTTGGAGCATTGTCATATCCATAGTGATGCTTGCTCCAGATTTGTATTTTTCGTTGATATTTGAAATTTTACTTGCCATTTATACTTCTTTTTTAGATGCCCATCAAGAAAAATCACTTTTCTTTGTTGTTTGAATCCGGGTTGTTCGATATAATTCTTTTGCGTCATTCTTTAAATTTAGCAGAACATCAGCAATATTGTTATTGGCAACCCATTATTTTAAAGGAAAGGAATAAACATGGAACCATTTAACTGGAACCCGGGAACGCTTCTTGGAATGTCAGGATATTACTGGAAAACCTGCACACTTCATACTGGTGTAAAACTTGATATTTTCACTGTTATCGGATCAAAGACTTTATCCTGTGATCAGATCAATAAAATTCTGAAAGCAGACAAAAGGGGGCTTTCCATGCTTTTAAACAGCCTGTCTGCATTGGAGCTCCTTGTAAAAGATGACGAAACATATTCCAATTCTCCTTCAGCCTTAACCTTTCTTTCAAAAGACTCCCCCCAATATCTCGGATTTATGATCATGCACCACCATCATCTGATGGAGTCATGGCATAAAATGGATACGGCCATTATTGAAGGAAAACCGACCAGAGACAGGTCTTCTTTTTCCGATGAAGAGTGGCGGGAAAGCTTTTTAATGGGCATGTTCAACATGGGTATGGCCATAGCTCCCATGCTGTCAAAGGAGCTGGATCTGTCAGGCTGTAAAAGGCTTCTTGATTTTGGTGGCGGTCCCGGGACATTTGCCATTCATTTTTGCCTGGCAAACCCTGGATTAAAAGCTTCTGTCTATGACCTTGAGACCACCCGGCCCTTTGCGGAAAAAACAATTAAAAAATTTAATGTTTCAGACCGGATCGATTTTTTACCTGGAAATTATGTTGAGGATGAATTTATTGAACCCAATTTGTTTGATGCTGCCTGGCTATCCCACATCCTTCACGGTGAAGGTCCTGAACAGGCTCAAGAAATTATTGGAAAGGCTGTTCTTGCGCTAAAGCCCGGAAGCAAAATTTTTATCCATGAATTTATCTTGAATGACACTATGGATGGCCCGTTATTTCCAGCACTTTTTTCCATAAACATGTATTTAGGAACGCCCGACGGTCAGTCATACAGTGAGACTCAGCTATCTGAAATGCTCAAATCACACGGTGTGAAAAACATTCAACGGCTTTCTTTTGTGGGGCCAACCCAATCCGGTATTTTAAGCGGAATCACTGCATAAAAAGAGAATGCCTTTGAATAAGATACTATTTTTCCCTTAATGCTATTGGTTTGGATAAAATTTCAGACCAGACAATGGCATTTTGCAATGGATTGGATTTATAACGGCAGGTGCCTGACAAATTTCTTTTCCTTTCTCTAACGCAAATTTCTTTTTGCATGGAGGGAATTTTTTTTGCAGTCCATGCCGCTTTTTCAGGGACACTCTTTTTTGGGGAGACAATCGTTGAAGGTGTACTGAAATCAGCATCTTCTCCTATGGTTTCAAAATCAGAATACGATTCTTCATCTTCAGCAAGTTCTTCCCATCCAGTCTTCTGTTCCGTGGTTACTTGTCTTGGCTGCCGGGACTGTTCTTCAAGATCCTTGACAAACTTTTGAATCCGCTCACCTAGCCTATCAAATATGGATGGGTTTTTTTTAATGGCTTGGGGTGCAGCTGTCTTTTTCTTTCTGCCCAGAACCTGCTTTAAAAGCGGGGGCAATACAAAAAAGGCAATGACAAAAAGAAGCGGTATGATTGAATCAAAATTCATGGGTCAATCCTTGTTAAAAGCGGGGATAAAAGCGGTTCCTAAAACCTGAAATCCGGTTTTAGGAACCGCTTGTCTGTATTATTTTTCCGGTTCTGGCTCGGGTGTGGCAATCTGGTCTCTCATTTTGGTGTCTGCGGAAATATTCTGCATCCTGTAATAATCCATGATGCCCATATTACCGCTTCTAAAGGCCTCTGCCATTGCCAGGGGAACCTGGGCCTCGGCTTCTACTACCTTGGCACGCATTTCCTGAACCCGGGCTCTCATCTCCTGCTCCTGGGCAAAGGCCATGGCACGCTTTTCCTCGGCTTTTGCCTGGGCAATTTTTTTGTCTGCCTCGGCCCGGTCAGTTTCAAGTTCAGCCCCGATGTTTTTACCCACATCCACATCAGCTATATCAATGGATAAGATTTCATAGGCAGTTCCTGCATCCAACCCTTTTTTCAGAACGGTTTTTGATATCATATCCGGGTTTTCAAGAACTGATTTATGGCTGGTCGCTGATCCGATGGTGGTGACAATCCCTTCTCCCACCCTTGCAAGGATGGTTTCTTCTCCAGCCCCACCCACAAGGCGGTCGAGATTGGCCCGCACTGTGACCCTTGAGATGGCTCTCAACTGAATGCCGTCCTTTGCCATGGCTGTAATCATGGGGGTCTCAATAACCTTTGGATTAACGGACATCTTTACAGCTTCAAGCACATCCCGGCCAGCAAGATCTATGGCAACAGCCCGGTTAAAGGGCAGCTCAATATTGGCCTTGTCTGCTGCAATAAGTGCCTGTACAACCCGGGCGACATTACCACCGGCAAGAAAATGGGATTCAAGACTGTCCGTGGGAATTTCAATACCGGCTTTGACAGCCATGATTTTGGATTCAACGATCAGCTTTGATGGAACCTTTCTGAGCCTCATAAAAATAATATTGAGCAGCCCGACCTTTGCACCGGAAACCAATGCCTGTAACCACAGGCCCAAATATGAAAAAATAAAGTAAAACAGCACCAGGCCGATAATACCTGCAATAATTACTAAAATGAACATAATATCCATTGAATTTAATCTCCTATATTAAAGTTTTTTCTACTATAATCTGATTACCTTTAACACCTGTTACAACAATGGGCGTATCGGCATCAATATATTCTCCATCCGTCACCACATCCAAGCGTTGTGAGTTTATCTGTGCCATTCCGGACGGGCGAAGATCTGTGACAGATTTTCCTTTCATATGCAGATAGGTTTCAAGCTCCTGTCTTTGAGAAACCACCCCGTCATTTTTTGATAATTCCCGCTTCAGCGAAAGCGACGACCTGGCCAACATTTTCATTCCGAAAACAATTAAAAAAGGTGCCATAGCAATATCCAGAACCGTAAAAATCATCCCGGCTGTTGTGGATAGTGTTGTGAACACAAGGTATAAGGAATAAAAAAACGCGCTGAGCGCAATTGCCGCCAACAGCCCAAAGGACGGAATAAAAATCTCGGCAAAGACAACCAGAATTCCGATCACTTGAAAAAGAATGGGTAAAATATAGGGTTTCATTCCAAGCCTTTATATTTCAGGATAATTTGGTTTAACAATTACACGATTCTGTTCTATCTTGTCAATCATAACCGGTGTTCCCTGTTCAATAAATTCACCCTGGGTGATGGCATCAATCTTTTTATTGTTTATCATTATCTTGCCTGAAGGGCGAAGAAATGAGTGGGCAATTCCAATATCTCCGGGGTTTACACCTAAAACCATTGTGGCATCCACATGGGAATTCGATAAAGTTGTCTCAAGATAGGGCCCTTTGACTATTTTTGAAAGCCGTGGCAAAACAAACCGGATCATGAACATGGAGATCAAAAATGCAAACATAAAAGAACCCAATACCTGTGCCAGATTTTTCATCAACAAGGCGCCTTCCCAGGGAAAGGAGGGATCAGGAACCACAAATCCCTGAAAAGAAAGAACAAGCCCTGCCGCAATCACGACAAGACCTGTAATACCTGCCACACCGAATCCGGGAAGGACAAACACCTCCACACCCAGAAGCAGAACACCGACGAGCAGGAGTAACAATTCTGTATAGTTAGCAAGACCCACCAGATATTGTCCGGAAAATACCAGGCCAAGGCATATGATACCGATAATCCCGGGGAGGCCAAATCCGGGAGCTTTTATTTCCGTATATATGGCACCGATTCCGATGATCATCAGTATCGGTAAAAACGGCTGCAAAAATCTTACCAGACTTTCAGACCAGGATTCTTCAATGGTAATTATATCCAAGGATTCATAGCCTAAAATTGAGAGTGCTTCATTTATATCTTTAACACTTTTTTGAGAAAACCCAAGGTCAACGGCTTCAGCATCATGCATGGTTAGAAGCTCTCCTTTGGCAACAATTGTCTTTTTAGATGTGATTGTTTTTTTCTCATCTTCTGTCAGGTCATCATAGGCTTTTTTATCCATAAAGCTTTTCCGGCCGTCCATCTCCACCTTATAGACTTCCATATCAATGGTGACCATGGATTCTGCCAGCACAACGGGATAGTTATTTTTTTTTGCCAGAGCACGAAATTTTGCCCGAAGAACGGTCTGAACTTTTTCTCCGGCCATTTCCTGGCCTTTCTGGGTCTGGATGATGGGGGCACAATCTCCGATGATGGTATTTTCCTTCATGAACAACAGATTTGAAGACAATGCTATCAGTGCACCGGCAGAAATGGCTCTTTTTTCCACAAACGCAATGGTTTTTCCTTTGGGAACATTGGAAATCGTGTCCACAATATCCAGGGCTGCATCCACCCGGCCACCGAATGTGTCCATTTTAAACACAAAAATGGCATCTGTTTCGTCTTTGATCTCTTCCAGGGCTCTCTTGACATAGGCTGCCATACCCGGCTCCACCGTCCCGCTAACAGGAATGATATAGACTTTTTGCTTTTTTTGAGAAGCAAAAGCCGGGTTTCCCGAAAAAAGCATACAAAAGCCAATCAGAATAAAAATCAAGATATTTGTTTTTTTCATTTAAGCAGTTCTCTTGAATAAAAGGTGATCTTATTTTACAGGATAAAGAATTTTCCCCTTAAGGTCAAGAGAGCTGTTTATGGATTCTTGATTTTATCTGTTTCAAAACCAATGACAAAAACCAGCAGGGAAGGGATAACAAAGAGAGTAAAAATCGTTGACATGGCAAGACCGCCAAGCAGAATCGAACCCAGTCCTCGATACAGCTCGCTGCCCGATCCCGTTGACAATACCATGGGCAGCATGGCCAGAAGGCTGGTTGCGGCACTCATAAAAATGGGTCTGATGCGGGTTTTCACGGCACCGGCCACGGCTTCTTTGCCAATGAGTCCATTATAGCGGACATTATTTAATGATTGGTGGACAATTAGGATTGCATTGTTTACCACAGTACCGATTAAAATAATAAACCCCAGCATGCTTAAGACATCAAAGCCCTGGGGAGCAATAAACATGTTAACCGCAGAAAGCCCCACAAAACCGCCGGCCGCAGCCAGGGGTACGGTGAAAAGAATGATAAAGGGATATAAAAAATTTTCAAACAAGGCTGCCATAAGAAGATAGGTAATGATCAAAGCCAGAAGAAGGTTCCACTGAAGGGCCTGCCGTGTCTCCACAAGTTTGTCTGCATTGCCGCCCACGCCCACTTTGACATTTTTGAGTTTTCCTGTCTTTTCCAAAGAAGGGATAATATCATTTTCAATGAGCTCCATGGCGCTCTGCAGGGCCAGGTTGGCAGGTGGGGTAACCTGAAGGGTAATGGTACGGCTGCGCTCCAGGTGATTTATCTGGGGCATGCCCTCGCTGTATTCGATCCCTGCCACATCCCTGACCCGGATCAGATCTCCAAAGCTGTTGACAATGGTGGAGTTCAAAATATCTTCAGGTGAGCCGGCAAAAGAGGGCTGGCCTTTGAGAACCAGGTCAACCTGTTTGATTCCCTCGGGACGGTATTCCTCAATTTTACGGCCATCCATAAGGATATCGACATATACACCCAAATCTTCTGCTGTAAGACCATTGGCAGCCAGTTTTTCCTTATTTGGAATGATTTTTACTTCAGGGTAACTGGCTTCAAGGGATGGCACGGGGCGGACCTGGGTGTTTTCCATTTTTGCGGTTATGGCCCCGAAAAGAGCATATGCGGCCTGGATAATATCATCCATACCCTCTCCTGAAATATTGACATCCACGGTTCTGCCTTTTCCAATACCAGACTCGAAAATTCCCGCCTGAATGCTGACACCAAAGACCCCGGGAATTGAGCCCATTACCCGGCTAAAAAGGGGTATGAGCTCTTTGGCACGGGTTTCATGGGTGCTGATACCTCCAAAAAGAGTGATACGATCCGCGCCCACAAAAAACATCTCTTTAATCTGGGGGAAACCATCTTTGCCATCTTCCTTGAAATAGGGTTCTGTTGCTTTGTATATATTTTTGCCCATGTTTTTTAGTTTGTCTACAGAATAGCCAGGCGGTGGAATGAGAATATTTAAAATAAGGTTTCTGTTGCCCTGGGGTAGATATTCAGCACTTGGTAAAAGATAGAAGGTCAAACCAATGGAAAGACTGGTAAACAAAATAATAGTTGCCAGCCGGGTAAAGGCATTTTTCATGCACAGGTTGCTCAATTTCAAAACAACACTGGCCAGAAGGGAACCCACAACACTTTTTTGCAGCCACCCGGTTTTGATATTGTTCTTTTTCCTGTAAAGCAAATTAAACAGGGTTGGAATCACGGAAATGGAAACAATGAGGCTTAAAAAAATGGAAGAAGTTATAGCAATGGCAATGTCCCGGAACAACTGCCCAGCTTCTTCCTGGATAAAGATGACAGGTAAAAAAACAGCCACAGTTGTTGCAGTGGAAGCAAGAATGGCCCCCCACACCTCTTTTGTTCCTTCATAGGCAGCATCAAAAGCGCTTTTACCGGTCTTGCGGTGCCGGTCAATATTTTCCAATACCACAATGGAATTATCCACCAGCATGCCCACTGCAAATGAAATTCCCGCCATACTCACAACATTCAGGTTCCTTCCCAAAAGCCAGAGAAAGACAAAACAGCCAATGGCTGAAATGGGAATGGCAATGCCAGTGATCAATGTGGTTCTTACACTTCTTAAAAAAAGCAGAAGAACACAGGTAGCAAGCAGGCTGCCGATGAGGATATTGCGTTTAACCAGGTTGGTGGCAGTATTAATGTATGGACGTTGATCATAAACCATTTTCAAAATCAGCTTGTTGTCAGCAAGGATGGTTTTATTCAAATCATGAACCGCTTTTTCCACTGCATCTGTCATGCTAAGAACATTGGCTCCCTTTTCCTTTCGAACCGCAACCACAACCACCTGGTCGCCACTATGCAATACGGAAGCATCTTCTTTTTTATACCCTTTTTTAACCTGTGCCACGTCCCTAAGGTAGACCCGATTTATTCCATCATCAAAAATGACCACATCAAGTGCATCCTCAGGGGTTTGAAACTGGCTTATGGTCCGGATGCGATAATTTTTCTTGGCCATACCCAGAATTCCTGCGGAAATATTCTGGTTTGCTCTGCGGATGGATGCAATTATCTGGTTGATGGACACATTATAGCGGGCCATTTTCTGGGCATCAATGATCACATCCAGGGTTGTATCCGTGCCGCCAAAAACCAGAAGGGAACCAACCCCGTTAACCCGTTCCAGATGCTGCCGGACATTATCTTCAAAAAACGTTTTAAATTGATTGATAGGCTCAGTATTGCCTGGTGTTGTCTTTAAGATCATCCAGATAATGGGCGAGCTGTTGGCCCCGGAAGACTCTATGGTGGGTTTGTTGACATTTTCCGGATAATTACCCACTTCAGACATTTTATTGGACACCCTAAGCAGAGCATCATCAAGGTTAGTTCCGATTTTAAAAGACAGGGTGATGGTACCCAAGCCGTTGTAACTGGAACTCTCCATCTCTGTCAGCCCTTGCAGGCCTTTTAAAACTTTTTCCTGCTTTTCAATAATTTCCTTTTCAATTTCATAGGGTGTGGCACCATACCAGGCAGTATTCACAGTAATCAAAGGCGTTTCCACATCAGGTGTAAGCTGGACAGGAAGTTTTTGAAACCCAATAAAACCGAACATAACTATGAGGATGACGCCCACTGCCACAGTTACTGGTTTATGGATAAAAAAACGGATAATGTCCAACTATTTTTCTCCAACAATGACAACGCTCTGATCAGGGCGCAACCGCTCATTACCTTCAATTATTACGGGCATGCTTTCTGTAAAATGTTCATTATCCGCACCGATGCTGTTACCAAAATAGGTCACGATATTTACGGGCAGTTGGACCGCTTTTTCTTCTTTAATAGTATAAACAAAATCTGTTCCCTGGAACTTGAATAATGCATCCCTTGGGATCATAGCCAGATTTTGCCTGGTGCCCGTGGAAATAAACACTGTGGCCGACATGTTTTGCACCACCTTGGTTAACACGGGAATTCGTATTTTTATGAAAACATTTTTAGTTTTTGCATCGGCTATGGGAGACAGGTTTTCTATGGTTCCGGTAAGTTCCATGTTGTATGCATTGATGATAACTGGCACTTGATCGCCAACAGAAACAAATTTCAGCACGGTTTCCGCCACAGGGACTCGTATAAAAAGGTCATTGACAGACCCTATACTGGCCAGCTGTTTTCCCTGCTGGACCCAGTCTCCTGAATCCACATTTTTTTCAAGAATAATGCCATCAAAAGGTGCATTAATCACACTTTTTCGTTTTTGAATCAAAAGTTTTTCTAAGATTGTTTCGGCAGACACTTTTTTTAAAAGGGCATCTTGATAAACAAAGGTGGCATCATCATAGTCTTTTTCACTGATCCCGCCTTTTTTATACAAAGAATCCATTCGTTGATAATTTTTTTTTGAATGACTGATATGGAGGACGGCCTGGTCAATCTGATTTTTGTGAATTAAAATTTCTTTTTCAAGTATTTCAGTATCCAGATTGACAAGGGGCATCCCTTTTTCAACCCGATCTCCGGCCCGGACATCTATTTTAGTTACCAAGCCTGAGACTTCTGTGGAAACATGGCTGATCCGGTCATAATAAAGCGTACCAATAAAAGACCGGTTCTGTGCCAGTTTTTGAAAAACAATTTTTGAAATGACCACATTGGCAGGAGGCTGGTCAGGCTGTTTATCCCAGGCATAACCACTTGCGCCACTAAAGATGAACAGAATCAGCAAAGCTTGAATAACACGCATATATCCTCTCATTAAATTTCTTTGTATCCTTTCCATATTAGATGTATCGGCTTTATCTCTACCGACACCTGCTGCCTTGAAAATACGATATAAAATTAGTTTAAACTAGTTATTTTTTAACAGGATAAAAGTCAAGGTTAAA
The DNA here is from genome assembly GCA_964457495.1 of uncultured Desulfobacula sp. Taxonomy (GTDB): domain Bacteria; phylum Desulfobacterota; class Desulfobacteria; order Desulfobacterales; family Desulfobacteraceae; genus Desulfobacula. Next base: position 50,194 of record CAYWGN010000004.1, on the reverse strand, counting down.
AAAAACCCTGGATATTTGCCATAAGAAATTTTACATAACCCGTTCCAGGGTGATCGCCTTACGTCCGCTGGATGGACATTGCTACAAGCTCTAACCTGAAGGTCACACGTAAGATTACTTTCGCTGACCGCCATGAACTCGCTCATTCTTCGCTCAAATCTATTTTTGCTCTCTTATCTGTTGTTTTGGAATTGTCTGACAGAAAAACAATATCCGGATGAAAGCAATAGAGATGTGACTTGAATTTTTCTAAAAAAAAGCCTTTGTTTTCAATTATCTGGGGACCAAATATCTGTTTTAAAAAACTGAACTTGGTGACATATTTTTTAACAATCGTTAGATATAAAGCCTTTTTTGATATTTTCTCAAGCTTTCCTGACATCTGGAATCCAAAAATCAAATCCATCTGGTCAGAGTCCTGGAAAATAGAAGCAGAAATAATTTTCTGGTTTTCTGCGTATTGTATATGCCTTGAATTTTCATTGGAAAAAAAATAAAAATTATTGTCATGAAATACAAAATAGACCGGGGATGACCAAGGGATATTATTGTCTGAAACTGCAAGGGTCATGACCCTTGCTTCCTTGATAAGACGCGTAGATTTATCCTTAACTTTTTTTTCCATGAATCATCCTCCTACCATCCTTACGATAATATGCTTTTTTACGGAATCATATATGGCATACTTTGATGCTTCAAAATCATCCCTTGAAAATCCAATGCTTCCCACATTTAAAAGATATTTTTGATTTTCTTCCAAATTTATGGTGCAATTTGTTGTAATTCTTTTGCGCAGCACAATTCTGTCTTTGTAGGTGATTAGTTTTAATTTGTGGGTATGGCCGGTAAAAAAAATCTGTTCCTGGGTATTGTTAAACAGGGATTTTAAATAATAATCTGAAACATCATAAATATAGGTGGTTAATTTGTCCGGTGGTGTTCCATGGACAAAATGACAATTTTCCAATTTTAAATAGGCCGGGGTATTTTCAAGATAACGAACAGATTTAGTGGAAAGCATTACGATATTATCCAGCAGCGGCTGTTTAATGGCCTTGGGAAAGCATTCAAGATATTGTGTGTCAAACATGGCCAGTTCATGGTTGCCCCGGACAGAGACCACGTTTTTTTCCATTAATAATTTAATGGTCTTTTCGGGCTGGTCACCATATCCGATAATGTCTCCCAGACAGATGAATTGATCAATTTGATATTTTTCCATGTCTTCAAATACAGCTGCCATTTTTGAATAGCAACTGTGGACATCGGAAAAAACAGCTATTTTCATATTTTAACCTTATTATTAATAAATATTAAAAATAATAAGATCGGATCAGGATAAGTAAACCCTTGAGTTTATTCATTCTGAGAGTGACCGGCAAGAATTTTTGCCATAATGGACCCGATACCTGCCCGGGGAGATTCTTCAATAAATGAATTTTTGACGATTTCGTAAAAAGCCTTGGCAGCGGGTGAAAGGGGTGTGTTTTTTGAATAACCTAAACTTACATCAAGAAATATTTTGATATCCTTTAATTTTCGTGAGGCAAGTTTTTTCTCTTTGACTTTCTGATCAATAGAGGGTTTTACAAGAAAGGATATCCCCTCCCCTCTTTCTACCAGATCGATGATAAACTCGGTATTATTGGATTCCATGAAAACATTGGGGACAGCGTTATGTTTTTTGTAAAGACCCAGAATCTTTTTCCGGGTGGCAGAGCCTTTTCCCTTCATGATAACCGGTTCCATAACAATGTCACAAAATTCAAGTTCTTTTTTCCTGGTTAACGGGTGATTCACAGGGAGGACAACGACGATTTCTTCCTGACTGAAAGGAATAAATTGTATTCTTGAATCAGTTACTTCCATTTGAGCCACCACCACCACTTCATTTTTAAACTCCCGCAGGCTGTTGATCATAGCCATGGAACTGCCTTCTTCAAGAATAATTTTTATGTTTGGATAGGTCCTGTGAAAAACCGAAATAATGTATGGCATAATATGTTTGGCATAGGCTTTTGTACACCCGATTTCCAAAAGTCCATGATTCAGCTCCTTCATCTGGGTCAAAATGGTTTCAACCTCATCCTCAATACCAAAGATAAGTTCAGATTTTTCAAACAATAATTTCCCCGGGTGGGTGAGGAATAATTTTCTCCCCTGTTTATTAAACAATTTCATATCATGATAATTTTCAAACAATTTTATCTGGGCAGTCACCGCAGGCTGGGAGATAAAGAGTTTTTCAGCGGCAATGGTAAAGCTGCCGTACTTTGCAACATAATAAAATGCCCTCAATTGATTCAAATTGATCATTATTCACAATCCTCAATTTTGGTTGCCGCGTAAAAACAGATTATAAGAAAAACTTATAAATGTCATAAGTTTATATGAATTGACACTTTTTTTGTCAACAAATATTAATGATCCAACATACTTGTGCTCTCGAATATGATAACCCGGTTTCTTTGTGCTTTTACGGCTTCTATCTCAACTTCTCCTGCGGTTCTATGTTTTCCCAAGTATGGATTGGTTTTTCGGATTTTTTTAATCAGATTTTTAACACTTAATTTTTAAATTGGAGGTAAAAATGGCTGATAAGAGTTTTCCTAATCCCCACGAGGTAGAAGCAATCCCCGGCACAGAAGGATGGGAGCGAATGTATCCGTACCACTATTTCTTTACAACCAAAGATAAAGAAAGAGAAGAATATGAAAACAACATGTTCTGGTTCAACGATGCACTTCACTACCCTGAGCCCATGTACCCCTTTGATATCATCTGGGATGAAGCATGGTTCCTTTCGTTATCACAATTCAATACACGGATTTTCATGATTCCACCGGTTTATGGGGTTGATCACAGGATCATCAATGGTAATGTCTACATCACTCCTGTTCCAGTAACCGATCCTGAAGAAGTTCAGAAAAGAGCCCCTTTATTCATGGAAAGAGCAGGTTATTATTTTGAAAACTGGGATAAACTTATAGATCAATGGGAAAAGAAAATGAGGGGGATTATTTCAGACCTTGAAACCCTTGAAATTCCAACACTGCCGGCCATGGAAGATATCTCTGTTGTCAAGAACGGGCTTGGAACCTCATCCGGATATGAACTGATCAAAAATTATGACAAGCTTATAGACCTTGGGATTCGCTGCTGGCAATATCATTTTGAATTTTTAAATCTGGGATATGCTTCCTATGTTATCTTTGTTGACTTTTGTACCAAAGCCTTCCCGGACATTCCCTTACAGAAAATTACCCAGATGGTTGCAGGGATTGATGTTATCCTTTACCGGCCAGATGAGGAATTGAAAAAACTGGCCAAACTTGCCGTTGAGTTTGACCTCAGCGCCCAAATTGGAAATGATACCAAAGACATTAAGGATGTCATCGCATTGCTTCAGGGTTCTGAAAACGGAAAAAAATGGATCAGCGCATGGGATGAAGCCAAAAATCCATGGTTCAACATTTCAACGGGAACGGGATGGTATCACCAGGATATTTCATGGAACGACAACCTGAATATACCCATGAGCTCCGTCAGAATTTATATTGACAAACTTTTGGGCGGCCATTCCATTGACCGACCTGTTGAAGCTGTCAAGGAAGAACGCAAACGACTTATTTCCGAGTACAGAGGCCTCTTAAAAACCGATGAGGACATAAAGACCTTTGATCAGCTTCATGGAACGGCTGAACTGGTTTTCCCCTATGTTGAGAACCATATGTTTTACGTAGAGCACTGGTTTCATTCAGTGTTCTGGAACAAGATGAGAGAAGTTGCCGCCATTATGACCGAGCACAAATTCTTAAAAGGCCAGGAAGATATCTGGTACATGTCCAGAAGCGAAATCAAGGAAGCCTTATGGGATATTGTGACTGCATGGGCCTCTGGAACAAAAGGATATGGCCCCCTGCACTGGCCCGAAGAAGTTGCATGGAGAAAAGGTGTTTATAAAATATTCAAAGAACACCGCCCCTCTCCGGCCTATGGAACTCCGCCTGAAGTCATTGCCGAACCGTTTACCGTCGTTCTCTGGGGCGTTACCAATGAAAGCATGGCAGCATGGGCGAAATTAAAGGAAATCGGAGATCCGGACAAGGTAAATGAAATAGAAGGGTTTGCAGGTTCCCCTGGTGTTGTTGAAGGCATTGCCCGGGTATGTCGCTCAGTTGAGGATATCGGTCAGCTCAAGGAAGGAGAAATTCTTGTGGCACCGACCACTTCACCCTCATGGGCACCGGTATTCCAGAAAATCAAAGGGGTTATCACTGATGTGGGCGGTATCATGAGCCATGCAGCCATTGTCTGCCGCGAATACGGCATGCCGGCTGTTGTCGGAACCGGGCAGGCAACTGCCATTATCAAATCCGGCATGAAAATCAAACTTAATGGCGATACAGGACGAGTTTACATCGAAAGGTAAGTTGCTATCATGGAAAAAAGATCTGACTATGTCCTCTGGTTTGAAGAATGTGATATGAAATCCATTCCCCTTGTCGGCGGAAAAAATGCGAGCCTGGGAGAGCTTTTGAAAGCACAGATTCCTGTTCCCCCCGGCTTTGCAATAACCACCAAAGCCTATACCCTTTTTCTTGAGCAGGGTAATATCAGAAAGGATATCTTTAAAATCCTGGGTGGTATCAAAGCTAATGACATGGATTCTGGTGAGACTGCCAGTAAAGCCATCCGGGCACTTATTGAAAGTACCCCAATGAATGATGACCTGCAGGATTATATCGGAGAATTTTACCGCAGACTTTCCAAAAAATGCAATGTTCCTGCTGTTCCTGCGGCAGTTCGATCCAGTGCAACGGCTGAAGACCTCCCGGGAGCCAGTTTTGCAGGACAGCAGGACACCTTTCTCTGGGTCAGGGGGGTGGATGGTATTCTTGAGCATGTGAAAAAATGCTGGTCAAGTCTTTTTACCTCAAGAGCCATCTATTACAGGACAAAAATGGGATTTCCCCATGAACAGGTAGAAATCTCGGTAGGTGTTCAGAAAATGGCCAATGCGTGGACCGCGGGCGTGATGTTTACATTGAATCCAGCCACGGGAGACAGGTCCACCATTGCCATTGATGCAAACTGGGGGTTCGGCGAGAGTGTCGTGAGCGGGGAATGCACACCGGATAATTTTATTATCAATAAAATCACTGACGAAGTGATTAAAAAAACTGTTTCCTACAAAACCATCCTGTATACCCGTGATCCTGAAAATCATTGCGTTATAAAACAGGATATTCCCGCGGAAAGAGCAGATATTCAATGCGTGGTGGATAAAGATGCCATTGAGCTTGCCAGAATCGGAAAGCGCATTGAAAAACATTATGGCAAGCCCATGGACATTGAATGGGCAATTGATAAAGACACACCTGGCCAGGCAAAAATCATGATTCTTCAAAGCAGACCGGAAACCGTTTGGAGCAGCAAAAAAGTAGAACCGGTCATGCAGGCAAGATCATCTGCCCTTGAGCATATCTGTGCCGGGCTTATTGCAGGAAAAAAAGTCAATTACTGATTGTATAGTTGACGTTGTTTTATCACCTGGCCGTAAGTTCAAGGCCTGGTCAAAAATATAAACCAGTGCGCATGGCGCAGGTAACCCTGCGACTGTTTTTTCGGGTTACAGCTGACAAAGGAGTGAAATTTATGAAAGACATGAGAGATTTTATTGCAATTTGTGAGGAGAAAGGTCTTCTAAAACGCATCACAGCAGAAGTTGACACCCATCTGGAATTATCACACATTGCAAAATTGAATGAAGAAGCTCAGGGCCCGGCATTGCTGTTTGAAAATTGCAAGGGCTATGACTCACCCGTTATTACAAGTGCTGCAACCACTGTTCAAAGACTGGCCATTATCATGGGTGAGCCTGAAGATTCCAGCCTCACCAGCCTTTACTGTGTCTGGGCTGAAAAAGCAAAAAATCCCATCCCACCCGTATATGTAGATAAATCAAAAGCGCCCTGTAAAGAAAATATCATGATGGGCGATGATGTGGACCTGAATATTTTCCCTATTCCCCATTATTATCCTTTAGATGGTGGGAAATATTATGGAACCGCCCATTTTATTATCACAAAAGATACTGATTCAGGTTGGGTAAACTTAGGGACTTACAGAAGTCAGCTTTTAGGCAAAGACAAAATCGGTACCCAGTTTATAAAAGGAAAGCATGCCGACATCATGCTGAAAAAATACCAGGCCCTTGGAAAACCCATGCCGTGTGCATCCATTTCAGGTTGCGATCCAATATTGTTTATCCTTGGTGCTGCCCGTGTGGGTGCATTTACAAGCGAATATGATGTAGCTGGCGCCTTCCGTGGTGAGGCGGTTGAAGTTGTTAAAGGTGAGGTGGTTGACCTGCCGATTCCTGCCCATGCAGAAATTGTTGTAGAAGGGTATGTGGATGCGGAAAAATTTATGGAAGAAGGCCCGTTTGGCGAATACACTGGATATTATTCCGGTGTGGGAACTGATCCCAGAAACTTCATTGATGTCAAATGTGTTACATACAGAAACAATCCCATTCACTGGGGAACAACTGTTGGCCGTGCTGTAACGGATACTCACATGGTTATGGCATTGTCCTATGGTTCAACACTGTGGCAGCAGCTCAATGAAATGAATATCCCGGGTCTGAAAAACTGCTATTGCCCGCCGGAAGGTTCCGGCAGATTCCTTGCCATCATTTCCATGAAACAAATGTATCCCGGACATGTTGATCAGGTATTGACTGCAGCTATTTCTACTGAAATGGGCGCGTATGGTCTTAAAACGGTGATCGTAGTTGATGACGATATTGATTCATGGGACATCCCAAGAGTCATGTATGCCATGAGTTTCAGATTCCAGCCCAACCGTTGCCAGGTCATCAAAAGAGGCCGGTCTACCCCACTTGATCCTTCTTTGCCCATCAATGCAAGATGGATTACGGGAAGACTTCTCATGGATTGTACTATTCCTTATGAATGGGAGCACAAACCCATCCCCATAGAGCTTGATCCTGACGTGGTTGCAAAGGTTAAGGCAAGATGGTCTGAGCTTGGACTTTAAGGAAAGGATACGTCGTGAAACCAATTCGATATAAAAAAGAAATGACAGATGAATTTCTGAAAGACGGATACTGGACCAGGGAAACATTCTATGATTTCTGGGAAAAAAATGCCAGCCAGATGCCTGACCAGGAAGCATTGGTCGATTCAAAATACAGATTGACATGGAAAAAGGCTGTAGATCTTGTGGATGCCATGGCCATATCCTGGGTTGAAATGGGAATAGAAAAACACTCCAGGGTGATTATTCAGTCTCCCAACAGCGTATACGGGTTTCTTGCCAGAATTGCATGTGAGCGGGCAGGCTTGATTTCTCTGACGGTTTACCCGTATCTGAGGAAAAAAGAACTGACCTATATGGTGGACAGAACCAAGGCATCAGCCGTGATTATTCTTCATACCTACAATAAGTTTAATTATCTTGAAATGTATGAAGATCTTCAAAAAGATTTCTCCCATTTGAAAAATATTTTTCTATTTGATGATATTGTTCCCCAGGATGCTCCAGAGGGAACTTTTTCATTGACCACCATGGCTGAAGAAAGAGTCCAATTGCCAGTAGATAAATCCGTATTTATAAAAAGACTGTTTGATCCCATTGAAAACATCGCCATATTAACCACTACCTCCGGTACCACAGGAATACCAAAGCTGGTTGAATGGCCGCCTGCTCCAAGGATCTGCACATCTAAAGGCCGGGTGGATATCTGGGGTCTGACAAAGGATGATATCACCATGGCCATTGCCCCCCATGCCGGTGGTGCTGCCGGGACACTGACCTATTTTGCAGCGCCCATTGCAGGGGCCAAAACTATTATGCTGGAAGACTTCTCCCCGGATGCGGCCCTGGCGCTCATTGAAAAAGAAAAGGCAACTGCCATTGGTGTGGTACCGACCCATCTTATCAGAATGCTTGAAGCTGATGTGTCAAAGTATGACTTAAGCTCTTTAAGGTTTATTCGTTCTGCCGGCGGTTATCTGCCCCCCCAGGTGGCAGAGGAAGCTGAAAATGCTTTTGGCGCTTCTATTACAAGCGATCTGGGCACCCAGGATATGGGCTCTGTTTCCGGCTGCCGGGTGGAAGACACCAAGGATCTTCGGCGACGAACCGTGGGCAGAATGCTGCCCGGCAATAAGGTCCGGCTGGCAGACCAGGAAAACAAGGAAAAAACCGTCCCGGACGGTGAACCCGGCATTCTCTATTTCAGGGGACCCCATGCACCGGCAGGATATTATCGGGATGAAGAACTCACTTCTACTGTTTTTGACAAAGACGGCTGGACCACCACCGAAGACATTGTAAAATTTGACCAGGGATGTCTCTGGATATTGGGTCGTGCCAAGGACATGATTATCCGGGGCGGTCAGAACATTTATCCGGCTGAAGTGGAAGGCTTGTTAAATGATCATCCTTCTGTGGCATCCGTGGCCATAGTGGGATATCCGGATAGGGAAATGGGTGAGAAATGTGCAGCCTATGTGATTGTCAAAAGCGGCATGGGGTTTGATTTCACGACCATGGTCAATTACCTGAAATCCAAGGAGATTGCCATGTTCAAACTGCCGGAGCATCTTGAAATTGTAGATGAATTTCCGGCTGTTGGAGATTCCGGGAAAATCAATAAAGAAACCTTGAAAAAAGACATCCGGACGAGACTGGGGTTATAAACTAAACCTGCAGCAAGTATAATAAGACCCTAATTGTATACTTGCTGCAGGTTTATCAAAGGCCAAAAATAAATGACAAACTCCAAAACCGTATTAATCATATCTACCCTTGATACGAAAAGAGAAGAAACAAGGTATTTAAAATACAAATTTAAAGAAATTGGTGTTTTACCTCTTTTAATGGATCTTTCCATGCGGGGAAAGGAAGCATCACATGCAGAACTGACCCCGTCCCATGTGGCATCGGCCGGCGGATCCACCATTGAAGAAATCAATACCTCCAAAGAACGATCCACCATTACCAACATTATTATTGATGGGGCTACAAAAATTGCCAGGGATCTGTATGCGGCAGGAAAAATTGACGGTGTAATGGCCCTTGGCGGGTCGACAGGCTCTTTGATGGCAACGGATGTCATGCGGGCATTACCCTTTGGTATCCCCAAGTTGATGATATCCTCAACAGCAGCGCTTCCTGGACTTTCCACAAAATACATCGGTACGGGTGATATTTTATTGTTCCATTCGGTCATTGAAATATCCGGTGTGACGGACATGCTCGCCAATGTCATGGACAGAGCCTGTTATGCCATGAAAGGTATGATAGAGTATGTAAACAACACCCTTGCTACCCACAACAAGAAAACCATTGCCATGACCATGCTGGGTCCGTGTGAACAATGTGCACGCTCGGTCAGGGCAGCCCTTGAAAAAGAAGGATACCAGGTCACAGGGTTTTCTGCAGCCGGTGTTGGCGACCAGGCCATGGAAAAGATGATTGCGGAAGGATTTTTTCAGGGGGTCATTGACCTTGCTCCGGGAGGGGTTGGAGAACATTATTTCGGTTACATGCGGGATGGCGGTCCCAACCGGCTGGAGTCTGCCGGGAAAAAGGGAATTCCCCAGATTATCTCCACCTGTTCGGTCAATCACATGACTCCGTCCAGATCAAAATATAAAAAAGAATTCCATGAAAGGCGAAAATACGATCTTGATAAATTTCGAACCTGGCTTCGCCTTTCAACAGATGAACTTAAAATCATTGCCAAGGAATTTGCAAGGAAGCTCAATGGTTCAAAGGCCCCTGTAAAAGTGATAGTTCCCATGCAGGGATGGTCGTCTGTGGATACAAAAGGCAACCCAACCTATGATCCGGAAGAGGACCGCATTTTCGTTGAAACATTGAGAGCTAAGCTTGATCCAAGAATAAAAATTATTGAAATCGATGCAAACATGGAAGATTCTGCATTCAGCCAACAGGTAATAAAATCGGCATTGGAGCTTTTTTAATGGACATATCATTTGAAAAACAATTAATTAAAATTATTGAGCCCTTATATAAAAAGGGTCGTGACGGAGACTGGGATCATATCCTGCGCATGGTAAAACTTTCCAGATACCTGCTGGAACATGAAACCGGGGATGCGGATATTGTTCTGCCGGCAGCATACCTCCATGACTTAGGATGGACAGCCATTGATTTTTCTGACTTTAACCAGGCAAGTCCCTGGGTAAAAACAGATTCATCAAGTTTTATCCAGCATATGGAACAGGGCGCTGGCATAGCAGGTAAAATTTTATCAGCGCTTAAATATGACAAAAATAAGATTAAAGAGATCCAGAGCATCATTAAAGTTCATGACCTGCCTGAAATCGTTTTTAAAATGAACAATGTTTCAGCAACCCTTGTCGTGGAAGCAGACCGCCTGGACAGATACGGTAAAGCTGGCCTTGAGCGGTTTAAGACCATGTTCGGAGCAGATAAGCTTTCCGGACAATATTGGGAAGAAGCCAGACAACTCAGGATTGACGGTCTTAAAGAGTGGTTCAGAACAAAAACTGCCATCAACCTGTCTAAAAAACTGGCCGCAGAAATGGGGCTGTTTGATTAGCCGGGGGTTTGGCCTGATCATAGAACAGACATTTTACGAAAACCATTTTATGGAGAGATGAGGATGATTGTTAAAAACTGGATGCGTAAAAATCCTGATACAATGTCAAGTGATCTTTCAGCTAAAGAAGCCATGTTTTTATTTGAAAAAAACAGCGTCCCTTTTATGGCAGTGGTAGATAATAGTAAATTCAGAGGGCTTATTGCAAGACGGGATCTGAGAGAGGCTGCTTCCTGGGCAATTGCGACCCAGGATATTTATGAAGTTCAATATTTTAATGAAAAGCTGAAAGTAAAAGATATTATGGTTAGAAAACCAGTTACGCTGTCTGTGGATGATACTGTTGAAACTGCTCTTGAAAAGGGCAAACAATTCGGCAGAAGCTTTTTACCGGTTATGGATGGTGAAAAATTTGTGGGAAGCCTTTCAAACAGAGATTTTTCCCATGCGCTAAGCCAGCTTCTAGGGAGTGCGGAAGGGCTGCATGGCGTTTCCATCGAAATAAACAGCGATTCCAAGGTTACCATAAAGAAAATTCTGGAAGATATCTTTATAATGGGTCTTGAAATCAAGGGGCTGTTTACATTAAAAAATCCTGATTCAAGTGCTAAAAGGCTTATCATAAGGTTTGAAGCAAAATGCCTGAAAAGAATTGTCTCTTTAATTAAAGAAAAAGGTTATAATTTAGTAGAAGTGACCAAGCACGAAGAATAGAATTATAAATTGCAAACCGCAAGGAGTATAATATGACAAACCGATTAATCGTGGGGATAGCCGGAGCAAGTGGTGTGATTTATGGCATAAGGATACTTGAAGTCCTTAAAAACCGTGGCATTGAAACCCATCTGATTATTTCGGAAGCCGGAAAACTTAATATCAGGATTGAAACCGATTATGATGTGGATGAAGTTCTTGCCATGGCGGATTTTACCTATACCAACAATGATATTGCTGCATCTGTTGCCAGTGGTTCCTTTCTGACCATGGGCATGGTGGTGGCACCCTGTACAGTAAAAACCCTGTCTGGAATTGCAAACTCCTATAATGAGAATCTGTTGATCCGGGCAGCAGATGTCCAGCTCAAAGAAAAAAGGAAGCTGGCACTGATGTTCAGGGAAACCCCTTTGCATATAGGGCATTTACGGCTTTTAACCCAGGCCGCTGAAATGGGAGCCCATATTATCCCGCCCGTACCGGCTTTTTATCATCACCCCAAAACCATTGATGACATTATTAATCAGTCTGTCGGAAAGGTGTTAGATTACATGGGGATCGAGCATGGCCTGTTTAAACGATGGGATAACTCTGAGTTGGATAAGCTTTTGAACAAATCCAAAACGTCTGAAGAAAAACTGATCGCCATAAAATAAAAATGATATTTGAATAAGGAGAATCACAATGGCCTTTAATGACAAACAATTGTCAGGAGCGGAAAGTCTGCGCAAAACCAGAACCTATGGAAAATTTAGATGCCATAACCCGACCTGTATGGGCAGGTTGGAACCCCAGCCGGGAGATAAGCATGTGAAGTGCCCGGTGTGTACCTGTGAATTCCGCGTCGCCTGGATTCGTCCTGATTTTCCAAGAATCCGCGGGCCGGTCTGGGAAGTAAACAAAAAGATAGCGGAGGCAGCATTCAAGAAAAAGATGGAGGGCAAATAACATGGCTTTGAACAGAAAAATTGCTTATATCAACCTAACCACGGGAGAGATAGAGGTCAAACCGATTCCTCTTGATGTCAGAAGAAAATTTCTCGGTGGTCGAGGTCTTGATGCTTACTTGTTACTGAATCATTCTAAAAAAGGCTGTGACCCTTTAGGACCGGATAATCCGTTGATTGTCAGCGGTGGTATTCTTACAGCGACCTGTGCATCGGCAACTGCCAGAACCCATATCATGGCAAAATCTCCCCTTACCGGGCTTTTGGGCTCTGCTAACATGGGAGGATTTTTTGCCCCTGAAATGGCATGGGCAGGCTTTCATCACCTTGTCATAAAAGGGAAGGCCAAAAAGCCGTCTTACCTTTTTATTAAAAACGGCACCATTGAAATTTGTGATGCAGAAAATATCTGGGGAAAAACCACTACCGATACCCAGTGGGCCATCCAGGAGGAACTCAATGACAGGGAAATAAAATCCCTTGTTATCGGGCCTGCCGGTGAAAACCTGGTAACATTTGCCAATGTCATGACCGGTATTAAGAATGCCGGGGGAAGAACCGGCATGGGGGCTGTCATGGGTTCTAAAAATCTCAAGGCAATTGCCTGCAGAGGAACCATGGATATCAAGATTGCCCATCCTGTCGAGGCCCTGGAGTATAACAAGAGATTTATCGATCAGATCACCTCTGCAAAGGTAAACAAGACCCAGGGTACCCTTGGAACCCCCATGATCTGGGGAGCAACCAATTCCTGGGGCGGGGTTCGTACCCGGAACTTCCAGTATAACCAGTGCGAGTATGCCGATGATATTGAGCCGGAAGCAATTGATGAGATCTGTGAAGATACAATGGGACCCTATCATATGGCCGGCTGTTTCGGCTGCCAGGTCCATTGCCGTGCCCAGTACCGAATCCCTTCAGGCCCCTTAAAGGGCAAATACGATGAAGGCCCTGAATACACGTCCCAGGGAGCCTTTGGAGGAGAACCGGATACACCGAGAGCTGAGACCGTGCTCGTAGGAAACCACCTTGTTGACCAGTATGGAATGGATAATCTTGAGGTGGGCAGTCTGATTTCCTGGGCAATGGAACTCTATGAAAAAGGAATTATTACCAGCAAGGATACAGACGGCCTGGACTTAAGATTCGGCAATGATGAAGCGCTTCTTGAAATGGTGGAACGTATTTGCTACAGGAAAGGAAAAGTTGCCGATGCCCTTGCCCAGGGCGGTATTCCAGCATCTAAAATATTTGGCAAAGATTCATTTGAATATCTCATCCAGGTAAAGGGAATGAGCAATCTTCATTCCGATGAAAGAGCAACTCCGGGGCTGGCTCTTAATATCGCAACCGCCTCAAGGGGCTCCGACCATTTAAGAAGTCGTCCTGCCATTGACCTGTATCATCTGCCTGAAACGGTATTGCATAAAATCTATGGCAGTCCCGTACCCTATAAAGGAAAGCTCAGCTCCGAGCATACAGAATATGTGGGAAAAGCCTGGCAGGTCTTCTGGCAGGAAAACTGCTACATGGGTGTGGACTGTCTGGGCATCTGCAAGTACCATACAACCTTTCTGGGCGCAACCCTGCCCAACTTCGAAGACTGGCCAAAGGTTCTTTTTTACAACACAGGCCTTGAATATACGCCGGAAGAACTCTGGGATATTTCAGAGCGTTGCAACATGATAGAAAGACTCTTTAATTTAAGGGAAGGTTTGACAAGAAATGATCTTGAAAAAGGCGACATGCTCAACCATCGTTATTTTGATGAGCCCTGCAGAAGAGGAGCCCCTGACGTTGTCGGAATGATGATTGACAAGAAAAAATTTGTTAAAATGATTGATGAATTTTACGAGCACAAAGGGCTTGATAAAAATGGCAATCCAAAACCTGAAACCCTGAAACGGCTTGGGATTGAAAACGAGCCCTCTCATATGCTGTAGAAAGGAGTCAACTCAACTCATGAAAACAAAAGATAAAGTTCTAATGATAAATTCTGAAAAATGTACAGGGTGCAGATTGTGCGAACTGGTATGTGCCGTAAAGCATGACGGGGTATCAAATCCGGCCAGAAGCCGCATCAGGGTCATGAAATGGGAAATGGACGGGGTGTATATCCCCATGGCCTGCCAGCAGTGCCAGGATGCGCCCTGCATGGGTGTCTGCCCGGCAAATGCGATTTCCCGCAATGATAAGCTCAATAAAATTGAAGTGGATTATGACAAATGTATCGGCTGCCGCTCATGTGTGGCAGTTTGTCCCTTTGGCGCCATGGGGTTTAATTCCATTGACAGGGAAGTCTTCAAATGCGATCTGTGTGATGGAGATCCCCAGTGCGTCAGATTCTGTGAGGTTCGAGCAATTGAATATGTGGATGCAGATGACGTGGCCATCTTCAAAAAACAGGATGCAGCTTCCAAACTGCATGCAACAAGCCATAAAATTGCCTTGAAGAGTGCTTAAAGGAGACTTGGATGGAACAAACAAGGATTCTGGTGGTTGATGATGAGTTGGTTATTCGGGAATCGCTTACGGGCTGGCTTCAAAGAGACGGGTATCATGTAAAAAGCGTGCCCAGCGGCGAAAAAGCCATTGACCTTCTCAAAACCAAAAGTTTTGACCTTCTTTTGCTGGACATTCAGATGGATGGCATCAGTGGAATGGATGTCCTCAAGCATGTAAAAGAGCATTATCCTGATATTGATGTGATTATGATCACGGCCTTTGGCTCCATACCTTCAGCAGTCCAGGCCATGAAATACCATGCTTTTGATTATCTTTTAAAACCTTTTGATCCAGAGGAACTGGGGGTACTCATCCAGAAACTGGTCAATCACAGGGCTAAAATAAAAGAAAACCTGTTTTTAAAGGAAGACTACGAACAAAGAAACCGGTTTGAAAGTATGATAGGTCAGTCCAGGCCAATGCAGGAAATTTTCAACCTGATAGAAGATATCAAGGATACGGAAACAATAGTTTTGATCACGGGTGAAACGGGAACGGGAAAAGGGCTTGCTGCAAAAGCAATTCACTCCAATTCCAGGGTTTCCAATGGCCCTTTTGTCAGTGTGAATTGCGGAGCCATTCCAATACATATCATGGAAAGCGAACTTTTCGGCCATCAAAAAGGTGCCTTTACAGATGCAAAAGAAACCCGGAAAGGCCGTCTGGAATTTGCCGGCGGCGGAACATTGTTTCTGGATGAAATCGGTGAAATCAGCATGCGAATGCAGATTGACCTGCTCCAGGTTCTGGAAGATAAAATATTTTACAGGGTTGGGGGTACCCAGCCCATTACAGCCGACTTCAGGGTGATTGCCGCCACCAATGCAAATCTTGAACAGGCCATTAAAAATCGAACCTTCAGGGAAGACCTGTATTATCGCCTGAACGTCATTACATTTGCCATGCCGCCCTTAAGGGAACGAAAAGAGGATATTCCCCTGCTGGCAAAACATTTTTTAATGAAAACTACCCAGGAGATCAACAGAGGGGTGGAAAGAATCAGCCGGGATGCCATGGATGAACTCATGCTCTATGAATGGCCGGGAAATGTAAGGGAGCTTTCCAATGCCATTGAAAGAGCAGTGGTGGTCTGTAAAACCCGGACCATTACACCCTTTGATCTTCCCATTGTAAAAGAGCTGGAAAACGAATTGAAAAATAAGTATTTCTCTTTAAATGATGTGGAAAAACATCATATTTCAAAAATCTTAAATGAGAATAGTTGGAATATTTCAAAAAGTGCTGCCATTCTTGGTATTGACAGATCAACCCTGTACAACAAGATAAAACTATATGACTTAAAAAATGATCGTGACAAATAAATACGCTTATTGTTCCAACACTGGCAAATGAATAATATTGATACCATTATTGTTTCCCCGGTTGGAGATATCCCGCCCTGGATGAGTCAGGCCATTGCAAGGGAAGCAGGGGAATTTTTCAGGTTCAGTGCCAGAGTGGAGACGGTTTTAGACGATATTTTGTTTGCCTATGATCCAGAGCGTAAACAATATCATTCAACAAAAATCCTTGAGGCGCTGGAAAAAAAGGCACCAGATGATTGTATCAAGATTATTGCGGTGACAAAGGAGGATCTTTTTATTCCTATCCTCACCCATGTTTATGGTGAGGCCCAGCTTGGGGGAAAAGCCTGCATTATATCCATTGCAAGACTGATTGCCGGCCTTGAAGTCAAGGGTATTATCAAAGGACGTAAGAGAATCGTAAAAGAAGCCATCCATGAACTCGGGCATACCTTTGATCTTCGCCACTGTAAAGATGAAAGATGTCTTATGCACTATTGCAGAAGGCTTGATGACGTTGACAGGAAATCAAGTCAGTTTTGCCGGTATTGCAATATTTTTCTGGCCGACAACATCAGGGATCTTTGTGGATAAAAAGATTTAACAGCCTGTCCCTGGAAATTTTTGGCAGGTTTTTGAAAAGATCCATACCCAGACTTCCGCCATCTGCTGCACAAAGCTGTGTCTCTTCTTCTAAAAATGCATACAGTCTTTCCACTTCTTTTTCCATGAATCTTTTATTTGAATCCATGAACATTAGTTGTTTCAGTTCTTGTTTCAGGTTCGGGCAATAAAGGCTTAATACCCAACCGTCTGTATAGGGATCCTGGTTGATCAGACCAGGGGTTTTATTTACCTTTGAATTGACTTGGGTGATAACACCGCTGACCGGGGATAAAAATGATGCCTTATGTTTGTTCCTGGATATATGAATGACGTTTTTCCCCTGGAAAACCTGTTTGCCCATCAAAGGAGTTTTTATTGCGGTAATTTTTCCCAAAACCCTTGAAGCAAAATCGTCAATACCAATACGAACATTGCTGCGATCCTCTATTTTCACCCATGTATGCCCTGAATGAAGATAATACCCCACAGGCAGGGACACGCCTCTGATATCATTAAACTCCACTGGTTTTACAATGGTATAAACCTTGAACTGGTCATGGAAGTAGTGATCAAATTCGCAATCAATGCAATGATAGGTTTTGGGGCAGGCTTTAAAGTCAATATGGCCTTTCATGTGATGGATACACGGTCTTTTTGCCAGGGGTTGCTTTTTAAGCTTTTCTTTCCAGAAAACAAGATTGCCTCTTTTTCCCTTTAGGATCACGCCCTTTTTTTGAAGATCCTCATTTTCATGGCAGGCTTTTCTCAAAGCCCTGTCAAATCTACAGGTCATACAGGAAAAATCACTTATACATATTTTTTTCTTTACCACTCCTGCCTGCATCCAGAGGCAGGCAGCAGTTTTTTCTTCTATTCTTGTTTCCATTTGCTGCATCCTTTTTTAAAAGTATGGATAACGACAAATTTCAGGTTCTCAGAAAAGTGTGGGTCAGGTTATGCCAGCCAAGATCCGGCAGATTTCCAAATACATCTGCCTTTAACAGGCCACCATCTGCACTCAAAGGACCTGTTACCTTTTCAATCATGTTTTCAAGGGTGGTCACTTCCTGTCCCAGCCATTCTAAGCTGTCGTTGTCCGTTTTAAGATCTTGAACTATTCCCTTTATATCAGAATTATGAATGGTAAAAAGCCATCCATCACCATAGGGATCATTCTTTGAAAGATCTGGAGATTTCCTGATATTGTTATTGACCTCTGTAATGATCCCATTCACAGGGGAGAGAATATCAGCCAGATTTTCTCGTCTTTTCAAGCCCCACCCTACTTTATCCTTGTTCAGTTCCTGGCCCGTCAGGGGAAGGTCAAAGGCATCCGGGCAGCCCAGGATCTTGAATGAGAAGTCATCAAGTCCGATACGGATAAAGCCGCCGCTGTCGATGCTGGCCCATGTATGGCCCGTGTGAAAATAATATCCGTCTGCAATATCAAAGCCTTTGACATCTTTCATATACACCATGGAATGACCCGTCTTCGGGGAAAGGATATCTTCAAAATACTGGTCAAAATCACACCGCCCGCAATTGTAATTCATGGGGCAGATTTTGTGTTCAGTCCTGTGGGTCAGCGCATGCCTGCAGGTTCTGTCCTTGCTGTCCCTGTTTCTCAAAGCTTCCTGCCAGGTGATGTGTTTGCCTGCGTTTGCCGTTTTAGCCATGGAATCATCATATCTGCAATTGGTGCAGTCATAAAAGTTGTTGCAGTTTTTCTTTTTTGCAATGCCTGCCTGCATCCAGATACAGGGATGATCGGTTTTGTCTTTTTTGGCTTTCCAGATGTTTGTAGATTTTTCAGTTCTTATTGATTGTCTCATTGTCTTTTCTCCTTTTTATGAATTATTATTTTGCTCTTTTGTCTATTTAATTAGAGCAAAAAAAAGGCCAACTTGATAAAAAAGGCAAATTTAATATTAAACCCCTTGTCTATTGCGGGATTTTAAATATCTTGGCATCACAGGTACAGCAGATTAATGGAATCTCAAATTGCAGGATTTTACTACAGCCTATAAGGCTCTTTACATATCAAGGCAATGGAATTCCATCATCACCAGGCATCTTCACTGCTGTTGGATTTTTCAACACAGAATTCTAATATTTCAACACTCTATTTTCCATAAGAACCTTGCTTTCATAATTCATCATATGTTAGAAATTAATAATATTTCCGATTGTTTATAACTTTTTTGCAAGGATGTGGTTGTGACCCTGCCTGAAAAAGAGATACAAACCATTCTCAGTGGTATCAAAGATTTTGTATTAATCATCTCGCCTGAAAAGGAGATCATGGAAACAAATGCAGCTTTTTTAAAACAATTGGGATGTTCCAGGGAAGATGTCATAGGCCGCAAATGTTTTGAGGTGTTAAAGGAAGACAAAAGGGAAACCAGCAATTGCCACAGCATATGTCCTCTTGAAGAAGCCATCAAGAACAAAAAAAAATGCCAGGTCGAGCTGACAAGGCTGGACAGTAATGGCAAGCCCAGGCACACTGAATTGACTGTGTTTCCCATCTGGGAAAAAACAGGAAAAATTGCCAAATTCATTGAAATCAGCCGGGATATTACCCAGCGCAAACTGGATGAAAACGTTCTTATCAAAAAGGTGGAAGAAAGAACCCTTCAGTTGAAAGAAAGCCATGAAAGGCTTCTTCACCAGGATAAAATGACCTCTCTGGGTAAATTGTCCTCGTCTGTTGTCCATGAAATCAATAATCCTGTAGCTGGCATATTAAATCTTGTGCTGCTCAGCAAACGAATATTAAAAGAAGACTCCATTGATCAAAAAACCATTGATCTTTTTTTAAAATACCTGGAACTCATGGAGACGGAAACACGGAGGATAAGCCGTATTGTAAGCAACCTTCTGGTGTTTGCGCGCCAGTCAAAAATTGAACTGGTTAAATTTGATCTCAATGATCTCATTGAACAGACCCTTATGTTAAATGCCAACCTTTTAAAATTAAACAACATCCATGTTCTAGAAGATCTTGAATACAACCTGCCTCTGATCAAAGGATCAGAAGACCAGTTAAAACAGGTGCTCATGAACCTGATTTCCAATGCAGTGGAAAGCATGACAACTTCCGAGAAAAAGCGCCTGACCATTAAAACTTTCAGCAAAAAAAATCAAGCCGCCATTGGTATTAAGATTAAAGATACAGGGTCTGGCATCCATAAAAATATTGTATCAAAAATTTTTGAGCCGTTTTTTACCACAAAGACAAAAGGCAAAGGTGTGGGGCTGGGCCTTTCTGTTGTGTATGGGATTATCCAGGACCATGGGGGCGAGATTTATGTAGATTCTAAACCTGGAAAGGAAACCTGTTTTTCCGTCACGCTTTATAAGGATATGACGTCTAAAAAAACTAAGTCACGGCCGTCATAGAGGATGGATTGATCGAACCTATTATCCTTCGCCCGCAAAAAAAGGCCGGTTTCAGCTGATTGCATGGGATAACAGTCAAAACCCTTCACCCTTATGGCAGTTCTCAATGCAGACCTCAGGGATTTCCTGTAGTATTTGTGCCCTCTTCATGAAAGCCTCCTTTCTGGCTTCCATTATAACCGGACAATCTATGTGCTACAAATCCGGACAATTCCTTTGCTCCCAACAAGCGCAAAGTTTCATCTTGACATACAATTTTGCTCTCTCTATACTTTAACGTTAAATAATCGGTGTATTAACTATTGTTACTCAAACTCAAACAAGGAGGTATTTATGTCTTTTAAATTATTTAGAGCTTTATTGATTTCATTTTTCGTTGTTTGTCTGGTTAGTCCTGCACTGCAGGCGGATGTGGTTGATGATATCAAAGCAAGGGGCAAGCTTATTGTCGGTGTCAAAGCTGATTATAAACCTTACGGTTTTCGTGACACCAGCGGCAAAATTATTGGTATTGAACCCGAATTGGCTCAGGATGTAGCTGACATGCTCGGAGTTAAACTGGAGCTGATTCCGGTAGTGGCCTCCAACCGGATGGAATTTCTCAAGCAGGGCAAAATTGATTTGATGATTGCCACAATGACGGACCGGCCGGATCGGGCCAGGATGGTATTCATTGTACAGCCGAATTATTACTCATCAGGCATCAACCTTCTTGTCACCAAAAAGGCTGCTTTAAAAAAATGGGAAGATTTACGAGGAAAACCAGTATGCGGTATCCAGGGATCGTTTTATAATAAAAAAGTTGGTCAGGAGTTTGGTGCCAAAATAGTCGCTTTTAAAGGAACAGCGGAATCGCTCAATGCTTTGAAGCAGGGCAGTTGCATTGGCTTTGTTTATGATGATTCTTTTATTGTTGCAAAATTGCAGGATCCTCAATGGAGCGATTATGAAATGTCCCTGAAAACCATTGATGACTCATCCTGGGGTTTGGCTGTCAAACACGGTGAATATCGCTTCTATGGAATGATGTCTGAATTGACTATGAAATGGCATGCAAATGGCCGAATTATTGAACTGGAAGAAAAATTCGGCATTACTCCCACTCCTTTTGCCGTTAATATGAATAAAAGATATTCTGATAAAAAATAAATATACGGAATAATAAATGGAACCCTTTTTCGAATGGTTTAGATTACTGTATGATGAAACCGGTATAAATCTGACATTTATATATGATTCCTATGACAGAGTCCGTTTGTGGAAAGGGTTCTTAACCACTCTCTGGTTATCAGGCACCTGCCTTGTTTTTTCGGTCATTATTGGTATTGCGGGAGCCTGGTTACAGGGCTCACATCACAAGTGGACCCGCAGAATTGTACAGGGCTACATCCAATTTTTTAGAAACACGCCTCCTTTGGTACAGCTTTATTTTTTCTATTTTGCTTTGGGAAGCCTTATGCCCAAAGTACAAAATGAATGGGGGGGATACGAACCAATACTTGGTAATTTTGTCTGGGCAGTGATATCTCTTTCATTTTTTGCCGGATCTTTTAATGTTGAAATATTTCGTTCAGGCGTTGAAGCAGTTCCCATGTCAACTGTTGAGGCGGCTGAATCCCTGGGTTACACCCGGTTGAAGGCTTATATTTATATTGTCTTGCCCCTGGCCTTTAGGGTTTGTCTGCCGGCCCTGAGTAATAATCTGATCAATCTTGTAAAAACCACCACCCTGGCTTTTGCCATTGCTGTACCTGAAATGCTTTATGTCAGCAGTCAAATTTGGAGCGACAATGTCAATGTCAGGGAGATGATGACCTTTTTACTGGTAGCTTATGTTTCTATAGTTGGAATACTGGCATGGGTTATAAATCGGTGGGAGCACTCTTTAAAGATACCGGGTTATGGGGGATGATAAATGTTTAAGCGGAAAATCAAAAAATTTAAGATCCCCTTGAATCCAAAACATGAGTTGGCCGTGTTACTGTCGAGTCGATCCTCCCTGGACCCAGCTCCGCTTAAAGACCAAAAAGGCCGTCAGCCAATCCTGGCTCGTCTTCGTAAAGTTCACCTGGTGTGGCTGATTTCAATTTTTAGCGTCAGCGCTTTTGCGGCCGAAGTTACGGGTGGAGTCGACCAGCCTTCGCTGATAAAGACCATTTTTCTCTGGACGCCTTTTTTATTAAAAGGATTTGGTTTTAATCTTTTGATCAGTTTTATTTCCATGGCGATCGGCACTTTGCTTGGAGCTGTTCTGGGAGTTTTTCAAATTTCATTGTTCCTGCCGGTTCGACTATCCTCAAAAATTCTGACACAATTTTTCAGGAACTCTCCCTGGCTGGTATTATTGTTTTATTGTATGTTTATGCTTCCATTTGAAATCACCATAGGCGGGTTTATTATTCCTTTTCCAGACTGGATTAAAGCCGTCATAGGTCTTTCATTGCCGGTCATGGCAAATGTGTCGGAAATTATCAGAGGCGCAATTAATTCTATCCCCTCGGGTCAGTGGGAGTCGGCCGAATCCCTGGCATTCACTCGGCGTCAGCAAATCTGGCTTATCATCCTGCCCCAGTGTTATAAGCGCATGTTGCCACCCTGGATGAATCTTTATAGTATTTTGACCATGGCCACAGTGTTAGCTTCAATCGTGGGCGTTGAAGAAGTTATGAGCCTTGCCGGACAGGTCCTGGCAGCAGATGGACGTCCTGAGTTGCTCGTACCCATCTATAGCTTTGTTTTAGCTTGGTTTTTTATTTACTGCTATCCAATTGCTAAATTGACCCTGCGGCTTGAAAAAAAATATGCGCTGAAAACTTAAAAGGATTATATGAATGCCTGAAAATAACGTAAATTCTAAAATCAGTCCCATTGTAAGTATAGCCGATGTTTATCAAGCCTTTGGCAAAAATCGGGTCATAAAAGGAATCTCTTTAGATGTTGCCAAAGGCGAAGTGATCTGTCTTATAGGTCCTTCCGGGTCAGGCAAATCTACTTTACTTCGATGCATTAACGGTCTGATACCAATTGATGCAGGCTCCATAAAGGTCAAAGACATGGAAGTTCATGACCCTAAGCTGGATAAACTTGAGCTCCGCAAAATGGTTGGCATGGTATTTCAACAATACAATTTATTTCCCCATAAAACAGCGTTGGAAAATATTATGATGGCTCCCATCCATGTGTTGAAACAAGATGCTAAAGAAATTAAAGAACGCGCTTATGATTTAATGAAAAAGGTTCGTCTGGAAGGCAAAGAAGATGAATATCCAGGTGAATTATCAGGCGGTCAGCAACAACGTGTGGCCATTGCTCGTTCTCTTGCCATGAATCCGGAGGTGATGCTGTTTGATGAAGTCACAGCAGCCCTTGATCCGGAAACAGTTAAAGAAGTTCTCATAACCATCAGGGATCTGGCAGAAGAAGGAATGACCTGTCTTTTGGTAACCCATGAGATGGGATTTGCAAAGGAACTTGCAGATCACATGTATTTTACGGAAAATGGTGTCATTGTTGAACATGGACCACCCAAAGAGTTTTTTGAATCCCCAAAAGATCCCCGCACGCAAGAATTTTTAGGTCAAATTCTTTAAGGACCATTTCTCATAATTTCAGTTTTTTATTAATTCATTCAATAGGATTTTATTATGCAAGCCACGATTAAAAAGGACGAAAAAGCCATTCTTGTTTCCAATGGTAAAATTATATACCTGGATTACAAAAATCCCGAAGATCTGCAATTTGTCAGAGAAGCTTATGGATATGAAGCCGAAGAAAAAGGCTGGTTCAGAGAAAGGGATCAGCTCTTTGTTTTTTCAGGTGCTCTTACGCTGAATACGGCAAAGACCAAATTAAGAGGCCAGGCACCTCCCAGTATTTTGGATGTTCCTGCGCCTCCTAAACCGGATGGGCCTGTGTCTCAAAAGCTGTTTGCCATGGATGACGGAAGCATCATGCGCTGGATCCGCCACCCAAGTGCTTTACCAAAATCGAGCCGGAAACACTGGCGCAATCATACAGCCCTGTTCGAGTTAACTGGTAAAAATCCGGATTTTGTCTGTTATACTTCTATCCATTCCTTTGGGGTCATTGATGGGGGGGATGGTAAATTTCGCATTATAGGGCCGGGTGGAATCCGGTGGATTAATTATCCAAATAAGGCAGCAGCGATTTCAGATGCATTGGATATGAGTCTGGCAGTAGCCATGAAAATTCAGGTTGTCCAAACGCCTAGTGCAGGAAATAAAGTCACTGTTTTTGGGGATATATCCAACAAACCCAAAGTATTAACATCTATTTTTGCAGCTTTTGAGCGATTGGGGTTTATTGTGACCTCAGCAGATCTGGGACTTTCTCTGGATGATCTTGAAAAGTATGCCCTTCCGGTTGCACCCACCTCACTGGTTCCCATGGGCGTGTATAAAAATGGGATTCCTTCTGCATTGGTCACTGCCGATGCTTGTCTGCCAGCCGTTGAGGCCATGGCCCAAAGCTTGCCGGATTCTCCTCCACTGAACAAAATTATTGTTTCTATCCAGGGGATCGGAGAGGTTGGGTATCTTCTGGCACAGTATCTGATTGAAAAGGGTGCAAAAGTAATTATAGCAGAAACCAATACCCAGACAAAAAGCCGTTTTAAAAAAGAAAACAGCAGTGCTTTTTCATCCAACCAGGCAGAGTTTTTAAAAGATCCTGATAAAATATATGATGTGCCGGCAGATATTTTTTGTCCCTGTGCATTGCGGGATATACTTGACGAGCATAATTTGTCCCGTCTATTAAAAGCCGGTGTTCGTATCATCGGAGGACCAGCCAATAATCTTTTTCCAGACCAGATAGAAGGTCCGTGGTTGTTCCATAAAGCCGGCATTCCAGTGGTCCCTTATGAGGGAATTGGTGCCGGTGGTGTAACTGGTGTTGCCTATTCAGTCATGTCTGGTATTTTTGGTGAATGTCCTTTTACGATTGCCGAAAAAATTGAGCTGATTAAAAACTATGTTGCCAAAGTGCTGAAGTGGTCGCAACGTTATGATTTGCCGCCCCAGGTAATATCTGATCGAATTTTATTTCGAAGTATCAAAAGACGAAACCTTTTTGGACAGCAAAAGGCTGATCTTATGCTGGAAGAATTACGGAGAGCCTTCAAAGGCAGTAACAGGGATTTTGAAGATGCTTTGGTTAAAGAGTATACCAAGAAAGGATTCTTTTATGGTCCTGGAAGACATAGAGTAATAAAAAGCGGCTTATAGGATAAACTATCTCCCTTTGTCTAAGGGCCCACTCAAAAATAACTTTACATTTTGGAAGCCGATTCATCCTGTCCTGCTGCGCCCTGAAAACACAGCATATGCTTGATATGCCTTGGTTTTCAGGACTTGCCGGACAGGCGACTCAACTCCCAAAATTGGTAATTTATTTTTGGGTGAACCCTAAGGGACTTGCCTGTCACGTAAAAAAAATAATAAAATTTACGCTTGACAAAGGAAACGAACATTATGTAATATAATTTACAAAATTAATTTAAATGTAACTTATATTACACAATGACAATAAAAAAACATAACCCTGAACCAATTGAAAGAATTGCTCCGTTAGTTATTGAAAGAATCCGTTGTATGATGGATGATTTTACCAAGAGCCAACGCATCCTTGCCGAATACATCATACAACGACCTGAAAAAGTAGGTTTTCTTTCCATCAAAGAACTCTCAGAAGCAGCGGGTATATCTGTTGCAACAGTTATAAGACTTTGCAACACATTGGGTTATTCAGGATACACTGAGTTAGGCCGCGAAGTGCAGGGCAGTATCCAGAATGAGCTGTCGGTTCTTGGTCGATTCAACCTGGGACAAGGTGGCTTTAAATCTAAAATTGACAATACCCAGACCGCCTTTGAGCGAATTCTATCTTTGGAAATAGAAAGTCTTAATCAACTAAATAGATCCATTAATAAATCAGATTTTTTCAAATGTCTTGAATGGATGTCCAAAGCAGACCACGTGGTCATTATTGGAACAATGGCCTCGGTTTCATTGGTTGAATATTTTGGATATGCTGTTTCCAAGGTTTTACCATCCGTCAGGAGGGTGACGTCGGTCAATGGACAGGATTCTGATTTTTTAAAAGATCTGGGACCGGATTCTCTGGTATTTTTAATTGCCTTTCCCCGTTATCCCAAGACCACAGTCGCTCTGGGAAATCTTGCACGGGACCAGGGGTGCAAAATTATTGCACTAACCGATAGCAACCAGTCACCTATCATTCATTTAGCTCAAATCGCTTTTCTTATTTCCATAAGTGCAATCTCCTTTGTAGATGCATATGCAGCTCCTGTAATGTTCATCAATGGCTTGATTACGGAGTTTGCCGAAAAATATTCACAAAAAAGCGAAAAGGCGATGACGTATTTTGAAAAATTTACAGATGGTATGAGCATCTGGCATCAACCTCAAAAAGATAAACACTTATTAAAGTAAGTATAAAATAAATATAAAATGATTAAAGGAGATTTAACCATGTCCAAAGACTATGATGCAATCATCATCGGATCAGGTATTATCGGATGCTGCATTGCCTATGAACTTGTAAAAAAAGGGTACAGCACTCTAAATATAGATTTTCAACCGACGGCAGGGGCGGGATCCACATCCAACTCCTGCGGGAATGTACGCTTTTACTACTCCACCAAAGATGGCGTAGCAGCAGCTTACGAAAGTGCCTGGTACTGGCATAACTGGGAAGAATATCTTGGTGTAAAAGATCCTCGTGGTATAGCAAAATATAATAATACGGGCTCAGTCTTTATCAAAAATAAGGTCATCAACTGGCCCAGGGTCAAAGCCAACTTTGACAGCGTTGGTGTTAAATATGAAGAATGGGACCTGGCAATGCTTCAAAAAAAGATTCCCATTGCAGATTTTCATTCATTCTATCCTCCAAAACTTCCCGATGATGCAGGCTTTTTTGATAAATCAGATGATTGGCTGCCAGGAGCCTGTTATACGCCTGAATCAGGATATATAGGTGATCCGCAACTGGCAACCCAGAATGTTGAATTTGCAGCAAAGGCCAAAGGGTCAGAGTTTATGTACAACCAGCGTGTTGTGTCAATTGACAAGGAGAATAACAAAGTTCAGGGCGTTACGCTGGAAAGCGGTGAGAAGATAAATGCACCTATAGTGATCAATGTAAGCGGTCCCCACTCTTTTAAAATCACTGAAATGGCAGGACAAATAGAAAAAAATAATATCAAGACCCGTGCCCTGCGGCATGAGGTCCATGTCGTGCCGCCGCCGGCCAATTACCGACCCGAAAAAGAAGGGTATCACACCAATGATGCAGATATCGGTGCCTATTATCGCCCAGAGGCAGGGGATAGGATTTTGACGGGAAGTGTTGATCCTGCATGCGATCCACAGGAGTGGGTGGATCCGGATAATTTCGATAACCAGGTATCCCAAAGCCAATGGAAGGCTCAAGTTTATCGCCTGGCAAGACGTATTCCAGATTTACCGATTCCCAATCAACCCGCCGGTATCGTTGATCTCTACGATGTCAGTGATGACTGGATTCCAATATATGACAAATCAGATTTAAATGGATATTACCAGGCCATTGGAACAAGCGGTAACCAGTTCAAAACAGCCCCTGTGGTTGGATGCATGATGGCTGAATTGATAGAAAAGGTTGAAAAAGGCTATGATCATGATGCAACACCTTTGAAATTTACTTTACCGCATTTAGGCATCAGTATTGATATGGGTGCTTTCCACCGTAATCGCGAAATTAACCGTGACAGTAGTTTTTCTGTTATTGGTTGATGATCCTGATTGTTTGTATTTACAGGGGAAAAAGAGCATAGTGCGAATCTATTCTACTCACATATGATCAGGATCCGATTTTTTATGAGACCAACATCAGTCAGTTCTACCGGAGCAGGGATCGCAAGGCCATTTGCAGGTCTGTTTTTCATGCTTTCGTCTTCAATCGTATTTACTCTTATGAACATTCTCATAAAAACTATTGATGCTCGATATACGGCATGGCACTTTGGCTTTTTCCGTTTCCTGGGAGGCGTGATCATCCTGACTCTTGTTTTTGCAAAGGGCAGGAACTTGTTCAAAGGAGACAACATCCCCCTGCTGCTTGGCAGGGGATGCACCGGAACCGTCGCATTTATTTCATTGGTCACCGCTATGAGAATGTTACCCATGTCCACAGCCATTGTCATTTTCTATACGTTTCCTGTATTTGCAGCAATTTCGGCGTTCTTTCTGTATAAGGAACGGATCGGCTTTAGCGAGATGTTCTGTATTGCCCTTGTCATACTCGGTATAGCAATCCTTTTCAATTTCAATATTTCCGGCTCCTGGTTCGGACAGAGCATGGCGCTTACAGGTGCTGTGTTCACCGGGTTAACAGTAACTTTCATCCGCTCACTCAGGGTAAAAAACGGCCCTGTCGTTATTTACCTCTATTTCTGCACTGTGGGTTCCATGATCACCTTTCCAATGGTTGCTTTGAACCCGGTGATACCATCCTCTTCAGTAGAGCTTCTTATGATTGCCGGAATTATTCTGACATCTGCCGGAGCTCAACTGCTGATGAACCAGGGATTTTTCTATTGCAGTGGATGGGAAGGGGGCGTTTATATGTCCACCGAAGCAGTATTCACCTCATTGACCGGGATTCTTTTATTGGGTGAAGTGGTTTCCTGGAATTTCTTTGTAGGAGGTATTCTTATCCTCGGTAGCGGGGTTTTACTGAATTATTTTAAGAATAGACCATAGTGGAACTGAGAATGATTATCATCGTTTTGTTTAAGTGTTTTCTTGATTTTAACCCCTCACAAATACTTTGCTGTGAATCCCTAGTTGCTTTTTTTTTCCAAACACGTTAATTTTCAAAAACAAATGATAAATTGCTGGCTATCAAACGTCCCAAACAGATAAAGGATTTGATTTATTGATGATTCTTCACCACATTGCGATCCATAATTTAAGACAATCCCTTTCAGCGATTGCTATCTTTATTTTTTGCATAATAAATCTTTTTTTATCATCAGGCTGTTCAATCATAATGACATCTGCCACATCAGACATGATGGAAAATCTTTCCAATACAATTTTAAACAATGACGATTTACCCATGGTGAAAGCAGGAGCCCCGGCATATTTGCTGATGATCGACAGTCTGATCAACAAAGACCCGAAAAATGAAACCCTGCTGTCCACTGCTGCCATGTTGTACACAGCTTATGCAGACCTGTTTGTAAAAGACATGGACAGATCAAAAAAAATGGCGCAAAAAGCCTTGGATTATGCTAACCAGGCAATATGCCTTGAAAAAAAAGATGCATGCGGGCTTAAATCAAAAACCTTTGAAGATTTTGAAAAAATCATTTCAACAATGCAAAAAGAACATGTTCCCGCTCTTTTTGCCCTGGGCAATGCATGGTCAGCCTGGATCATGGCCAATAAAAATGATTTTAATGCCATTGCAGACATGGCACATATTGAGTTAATCATGCAACGAGTGATAGAGCTTGATGAGGCACATAAAGAAGGTGCGGCATATCTTTATCTGGGAACATTGGCAACTTTTCTGCCGCCTGGTCTTGGCGGCAAACCAGAATTAGGAAAACAATATTTTGATAAGGCTGTCAACTTATCTAAGGGAAAAAATCTGATGGCAAAGGTTGTTTTTGCAAAATTATATGCAAGGATGATATTTGACAGAAAACTTCATGACCAAGTCCTAAAAGATGTGATTGCTGCCGATCCCCATGTACCAGGATATACCCTTGTAAATACCTGGGCCCAGATACAGGCCAGAGAATTGATAAATAGTGCAGATGATTATTTTTAAAAATTATTAAGCCGGAGATATCCATGATTTTCCAAATCCTTAAAACACTGATATTGATTTTGTTTGTTGTGTTCACAACAGATAATGCCTTTGCCGTCAGACTGAAAATTGCCACCCTTTCACCAGAAGGCTCCATGTGGATGGAAAAAATGAATAAGGGCGCAGACATGGTGGCCCAAAAAACCGATAACCGTGTGGCATTTAAATTCTATCCCGGCGGTGTCATGGGAAATGATAAAACTGTTTTACAAAAAATCCGAATTGGTCAGTTACAAGGAGGAGCGGTTGTGGCTGGAAGCCTTTCCCAGTTTTTCCCACCAAACCAGATCTATGCACAGCCTTTAAAATTTAAAAACATAGAAGAAGTGGACTATGTTAGAAAACATATGGATCAATATATCATTGACGGGCTTGATAATGCCGGGTTTGTGACTTTTGGGATCATTGGTGGTGGATTTGCATACATTATGTCGCAAAACCCAATTGAAACTGTACAGGATCTAAGAAATCAGAAAGTATGGATTCCAGATAACGATAAAATCAGCCAGGATTCCATTAAGTCCTTTGGTGTCACACCCATTCCTCTATCCATTGCAGATGTGCGAACCAGCCTCCAGACAGGGTTGATTAACACTGTGGCAACATCTCCTGTTGGGGCCATTGTCCTGCAATGGCACACCCAGATTAAATATATAACAAACATACCCCTGATTTATCTTCATGCCGTTCTTGCCGTTGATAAAAAGGCGTTTTTAAAAATTGCTGAACAGGATCGCAAAATTGTTACCCAAATCATGACCAAAGCATTAAAGGAAATTGATTTTCAGAACAGGGAGGATGACATTAATGCAATCCAGGCGTTAAAGAACAGGGGGATAACATTTATCACACCTTCCAGGGACGCGATGGGTGAATGGCAGGAAATAGCTGA
Organism: uncultured Desulfobacula sp.; assembly: GCA_964457495.1. Lineage (GTDB taxonomy): Bacteria > Desulfobacterota > Desulfobacteria > Desulfobacterales > Desulfobacteraceae > Desulfobacula. Next base: position 19,297 of record CAYWGN010000004.1, on the reverse strand, counting down.
TATTGCATCAAAAAAAATGATCGAATCCGGTATTCTTCCAAAGGATATGGCGGATCAACTGGATACGCATCTCACTGATTTTCATTCAACCGCACAAATCAAAAATGCCCAGTAAAAAAGCAGGCTTCCCTCAAAATATTGTTACACTTCTTCAAAAAATTGAGGATGGTATCCTCATCGGGCTTCTGCTTTTAATGATCTTTGTTGCCGTGTTGCAGATCTTCTTAAGAAATCTGTTTGATTCCGGAATTCTATGGGGTGATCCCCTGGTCAGGACCCTGGTCCTATGGATCGGTCTTATCGGTGCCATGGTTGCCAGCAGAAACAACCATCACATCAGTATTGATGTTATATCCCGCTTTCTTCCTGATCAGATAAAAAAACTGACAAATCTTATTATATCTATTTTCACTATGCTGGTTTGTGCTGTTATGGCATACTACAGCCTTGTGTTTGTGATGATGGAAAGAAATCACGGGGCTTTAGCCTTTGCAAATATCCCGGCCTGGATCTGTGAAAGCATTCTCCCGATATCATTTGTCATTATCAGTTTCAGGTATCTTTTATTTTCCTTTACCTGTCTTTTCAAATTGTTTAAGCGCATCCCGCAATGATAGCAATACTTATCGCCATATTGATCCTTTTTGCACTTTTAGGCGCACCTCTTTTCAGTATTATTATTGCCGCGGCCATGGCAGGATTTTATTATAGCGGTATTGATCTATCCGTCATGGCCATAGAGTTGTATCGCATAGCCGATACACCAATTCTCCTTGCATTGCCCTTATTTACCTTTACCGGATATATTCTATCAGAGAGCAATACTTCAAAACGCCTTGTCCGGCTGACCCAGGCCTTTTTCGGATGGATGCCCGGAGGGCTTGCCATTGTAGCATTTATTGTCTGCGCTCTTTTTACAGCTTTTACAGGAGCCTCCGGGGTCACCATAGTCGCCATGGGAGCTTTGCTGTATCCAGCGCTGAAACAGGCGGGATATAAAGATAAATTCAGCCTTGGGCTTGTAACGACATCAGGGAGCCTGGGACTTTTGCTTCCACCCTCCCTTCCCCTGATTCTCTATGGGGTCATTGCCCAGCAGATGGGTGCAGGAGAAAAAATCTCAATTGAAAAATTATTTATTGCAGGTATTCTACCGGCCCTTTTAATGATTCTCCTTCTATCCTTATGGAGTATCTGGGCCAATCGAAAAAATTCTATCCCCTTAATAGCTTTTTCTTTTAAAAAGGCATTATCTGCTTCCAGGGAGGCCATCTGGGAAATCCCGCTTCCCATATTTGTGTTTGCAGGCATTTACACGGGCTTTTTTGCTGTTTCCGAGGCCGCTGCAGTAACAGCCATGTATGTCTTAATCGTGGAAGTTTTTATTTACAAAGAAATCCAGCTTTCCCAGCTTGTTTCCATCATCAAAGAATCAATGGTAATGGTGGGAGGAATTCTTTTAATACTGGGGGTTTCCCTTGGTTTTACAAATTTTCTCATTGATGCTGAAGTGCCCATGAAATTGTTTGAGATCTGTCAAACCTTTGTGAGCAGCAAACTTGTCTTTTTAATTCTTTTAAATATCTTTCTTTTGATTCTCGGTGCCATGCTGGATATTTTCTCAGCCATTATTATCATGGTCCCTCTAATGCTGCCCATTGCATTGAAATATGGCGTTGATCCCGTTCATCTGGGCATTATTTTCCTTGCCAATATGCAGATAGGATATTTCACTCCGCCTGTGGGGATGAATCTGTTTATCGCGGGATACAGGTTTAATAAGCCCATTATTGAAATTTATAGGGCCACCATTCCGTTTATGCTGGTATTGCTTCTGGCTGTCCTGATCATTACGTATTTGCCCTGGCTCAGCCTTGTGTTTATTACTTAGTGTTTTCGGTCAGGCACTACTTAATCAGCTAAATATTGATCATATATCTGGATAACATGATTTCTAATTTCTAAAAACCGGACATGGGGAATTTCAAGGCTCTTTTCCTGGAGATCAAGCCTGTGCATGGCCTTTCGCATGGCAAGATAAGCGTTTTGGAGTCGTTCACTTTCACATCCTGTAATAATCCCTTCAGCATCAAGGCTTTCCAGAAGCCTCATATTATCTGTCCAAATTATTATATCAGGACAGGCATGGGCATTTTTTAAAATTAAATATTGAACAAGAAACTCAATATCCACGATACTGCCCCTTGACTGTTTTAAATCAAAAAAATTTTTCTTGGCCTTTAATCGCTCAGCCCGCATCCGTTCCCGCATCTCTCGGACCTCCCTCTTTAAGGTCTCGGCATCCCTTTTCTCAGTCAGAACGTTCTTCCGGATCTCCTCGAATCTTGAACAAAGGTCTTTATCTCCGGCAACAGGTCTGGCCCTGATCAATGCCTGATGCTCCCATGTCCAGGCCTGGCTGTTCATATAGTCTTCAAAGGCATCAATATGGGAAACGATCATCCCGGAATCACCACCCGGTCTCAACCTCATATCTGCGCCATACAGTTTGCCTGCAGGTGTATGAATGGTTAAGGCATTGATAATTCTCTGGCCCAGGTTTGAATAAAACCGGCTGGTATCAATGCTCTTTTCTTTTCCTTTTGTAACCCCTGAATCTGCCTTATGTAAAAAAACAATATCAATATCTGATTTATACCCCATTTCAAGTCCGCCTACCTTGCCATATGCGACAATGGCAAACCCGCAATTTTCAAGGGTTTCATCCGCTAAACCCTGGGGAATACCATATTTTTGCGTCACAATATTCCAGGAAATCTGAAGCACTTGAACAAGAACTGTCTGGGCAATATAGGTCAGGTGGTCACTTACTTTCATCAATGGATAATTTCCGCTTACATCTGCAGCAGAAACACGCAAGTAATTGACCTGCCTGAAAATACACAATTCTTCCAGCAAAAACTCCAGATCTCCCGGGGGAATAGTGGCCATTCGAATTTCCATCTCTTTTTCCAGGGCCTGTTTGTCAGGCGGAGAATACAGGGTATCCGGATGCATGAGTTCGTCCAGCAAAGCAGGATGGTTTGAAAGGAATGTAATGATCCAGGGACTTTTCTGGGCAAGGGTGATCAATGTTTCAAGCGCCCTTTCGTTCTCCAGAAGTAAAGACAAATAACAGGTTCTTCTCTCAATGGTGATGATCAGATCAATTAACTTGACAAAGACAGCATCGGAATCATTTTGCTGGCCGATCTTCTTGACCAGGACCGGAATCAGCCTTGCCAGCTTTTTCCTTCCATTGGGTGTCAACCTCTTTGTATTTGGATGTTCTTCAAGGGATCTTAAAATACCCAATACCCTTTCAGGCTCTTTAAAACCACTGATGGCCATGGCATCGGCCACAAATTGTGGATCATTGATGTTGATCCATAACTCTTTAAGATCCTGAATCTCTTTGTCTGGTTTTTCCTGTTTTTCCGACACCAGCAATTGATTGAAATGATAGTGAACCTTTTGCATGTGACCACTTAAGGTTTTTGCAAAATCATCCCATGTATCAATCCCCATGGAAAGTGCCAGGATTTTTCTTCGCTCTTGTTTTTCAGGGATATCATGGGTTTGAAGGTCTGCATAGGCCTGAAGCCTGTTTTCAACCATCCGCAAAAATACATAAGCGTCTTTCAGATCTTTTTTGGTTACATCATTGATGCAATTATAGGTTTGTAACAGATCCAGGACCTTTAAAATCCTTGGTTCCTGGAATTTAGGCTCCACACCACCCCGGATCAGCTGAAACAATTGCCCGAAAAACTCTATTTCCCTTATGCCTCCGGCACCCAGCTTGATATTGTTTTTTAATTTATTATTTTTTACCTGCAGGGTAATTCTGTGTTTCATATCCCGAAATGAGTCAAAAGACCCGTAATCAAAATACCGTCGGAAAATAAAAGAATTCAAAACCTTTAAAAGCTTAAGGCCAGCGTCAATGTCACCTGCAATGGGCCTTGCTTTTATCATGGCATATCTTTCCCATTCTCTTCCCTGGGCCTGATAATATTCTTCAAAGACAGAACTGCTCATCACCAGCGGGCCTCCATCACCATAGGGCCTTAACCGGGTATCGATCCTGTAAAAATTAATTGCCTGGGTGCCTGGTGAAAAAAAACTTAAAAACCTGCGGCAGACTTTTGTGAAAAACGCTTCATTGGAAATAATCTTCTCCCCGTTTGTATACCCTGCCGCAGGATAGACAAAAATAAGATCAATATCCGAAGAAAAATTCAATTCTCCGGCACCTAACTTACCCATGCCCAGAACGATCATTCCCTGAAAATTTCCTTCATAGTCGCAAGGAACCCCATAGCTTTTACAAAACTCTTCATAGATAACCTTTGTGGCCATATCAACCATGGCATCTGCAAGATTGGACAGGTCGCAAAGTGTTTCCTCAAGCAAGGCTTTCCCTGTCAGGTCGCGCCATGCAATCCTGATGGTTTCATACACCTTGACCTGTAAAAGGAGTTCCTTGACTCTTCCCACATCCATGTCCTGGACAATTTTTCTTTCAAGCTTTGCCTTATATGTATGATTTGAATAAGACTTGAAAAGATCTTTTGACTGGATAAGTGTTTTGAGGATATCTGGATTTTTAATAAGGATTGATGTAATAAATTCGCTGAAAAGAAAAATTTTTATGAGATCAAATTTTAACTCCAGGGGCAGATCAAGCTTCAGACCAGATTTTTTCAGGCTTTCCTTCAAGGAATCAGCCTTGGTTATTATTGTTTTAAAAAGCTGTTTATCAAGATCAGGGAACACCCTGTCAATTTCGTTATGGTCCATTTATGCCCTGCCTTTACAGGTTAAATCAATAGTGCCCGACTGAAAACCGCCAGATTTTCATTCAAACACTGATAGCACAATAGTATTGCAGACAAATTTTATCAAGAACACAAATAGAAATGACTGGGTCATAGCAAGTAGAATTAAAAAAATGGGGTTGCCTAAAAATTATCTGAACTGAGCACTACGAATGCCGCTAAACGGTGTCGAAATTTGAAATATCCCAGCTATCCCATTGCAAAAACCCATTGAGCTCCCAGAAAAACCACCATACTCATGACAATGGTCAAAAGCAAATTTTTGAATACTCCTCCAATGACACAGGCGGCAAGTGCACCAATGAGATAAGGATTATTCAGCTTCAGATTAAGCGCCCCCCCATTGGGCATTAGCACTGACGGCACAATGATGGCTGTGAGTACAACAGGAGGCACATATCTTAACCCCCGTTCAAACAGTTCAGGGAATGTAAATCGTCCGGAGATTGGAAACAAAATATAACGTATGCCAAAAGTAACCAAAGCCATGCCTGCGACCATATAAATCTCATACAATTGAATTTCAGTACCAAACATATTTAAATTCTCTCCTCTTTTCCAGGGAATACTTTTTCACAAACCACTCCCACCATCACCCCGGCAAGAGCAGCCACCATCAAACCCAGCTTGTGGGGGAGTCCTCCGGCAATGATAGAAACTATTCCAGCTGTAATCACCGAAGCCCACATAGGTTTTGAAATAAGATAAGGGATTACAATACCAATGAATGTGGCAGGCATGGCAAAATCAAGCCCCCACCGGGATATCTCCGGAAACGCTTTTCCCGCTGTAAGCCCTATAAAAGTACACAAATTCCAATTTAGGTACATGAATACCATGGAGCCAAGGTTGTAGTAATGCTTGCCTTGTACACCGTCTTTTTGATTATAGCGGCTGACAGCCACGGCAAAGGTTTCATCGGTTAAACCAAAGGCCAGTACCATTTTCCAAAGCGGATTCAACGTTTTATAAAAGGGAATCATGGTCGCGCTATAGAGCATATGGCGCAGGTTAACCACAAAGGTCGTTAAAACAATCATGGGCCATACCGTACCCGAAGCCAACAAACTCATAGCAACAAACTGTGAAGATCCGGCAAAAACGAACATGGACATCCCCATGGTGGCACCAAAGGAAAGTCCTGCCGTGCCAGCCAGGGTACCAAAGATGATACCAAAGGGAATGGCACCGACAACTAAAGGAAAGGTATCTTTTGCCCCTTCAAAAAACAGTGACAAAGGTGAACATTCCCCTGGGGAGGACGTATCAGGTTTGCTCATCGGATTTGAATCTCTCTTTGTTTAAATGTAAATGACCCCAAAAAAATCACCGGGGCCATTCAATTATTACATAATTGATGAAAAATCAACAATTATCATACATTCTGATGATTTCTCCATTGCCTTTACCCTCAACACTTTTTACAAATCCATTGACGACTTTTTTCATGGGGATGGGGTTATGACCAACGAAGAGCTTGATATCGGTATCTGTAATTTTTTTTAAGGCCATCCAGGTTGCCTCAGCTGGATAATAATGCTGCCTCTGTTTGTTTTATGGTTTTTGTCTAAATCAGTTACATAGAAATACATTGCACCTGATATCTGTGTTGTGATACCGGTATTCTCATAGCCATTGGTTTTTTACAAAACCCTGGAGGAGAAATAATGCCATTTAAAACACAGGAAAATATGGATTGCGATGTGCTCATCGTAGGAGGCGGAGGAGCTGGACTGAGGGCCGCCATTGCTGCCGCGGAAAGTGGCGCCGATGTTCTGATGGTGTCAAAAACACGAATTGGTCATGCCACCAATACCTACCTTTCCAAGGCAATCATTGCATCGTCGGGATATGGCGATCTCAATGACAGCAGTAGTGTCCACACCAGGGATACCCTAGAGGGGGGACGGTTTCTTAACAATCCAGACATGGTGGCACAGTTTGCCGAGGCCATCCCGTCAGAGACGAAACTTTTGCAGGACTGGGGAGTGAAATTTGGCGTTGATGAAAATGGCAGGCCCGCCGTCATAAAAATCCCCGGGCACAGTCATGCTCGCCATGTTTATGGCAATAACTGGAAAGGCAGCGACCTGGTCCTGCCCCTCAAGCAAAAGGCAATGGAAAGCAATGTACGCTTTTTAGAACACATATTTGTCTCCTCTTTAATGATCTCAGGCAGCAGAATCTGTGGTGTGACTGGGATTTCGGAAAATGGGAAGCTTATAGCCATCGAGGCAAAGACTATTGTTCTTGCTACTGGTGGATTTGGCCATATTTTTTTAAATACCAACAATGCGCCGGGCATTACAGGTGACGGACATGCCCTGGCATATGAAGCTGGCGTGGCCCTCCAGGACATGGAATTTGTTCAGTTCTATCCCACTGCCCGGGGAAAACACGGGAGCCGTATTCTATTATATGAAAAGCTTCTAGCACAAAAAGGAGTGGTGCTGAGAAACAGCAGTGGAGAGGATGTACTGAAAAAAAATGGATATCGCTCCATTGCTGATATCTCCCGTGACCAGCTGGCCCAGCTCATAATGAAGGAAATACTTGAAGATTCAAAGCGCAAAGGAACCATTGGCATGGATCTGGGGGGGCTGTCGCAGGATGCAGCCAGATCTTTGTCTATGTTGCTTCCTGCCCAGTTTTCACAAGGCACCAAAGTATTCCAGGTTGTACCCACCACCCATTTTTGCATGGGTGGTGTCATTGTTAACAACCATGGCGAGACCTCCTGTCCTGGTCTTTTTGCTGCAGGGGAAGTCACTGCCGGCTCCCATGGGGCCAATCGTCTGGGAGGCAATGCCCTGGCAGAGGTGATCGCCATGGGAGCCCTGGCGGGCAAGGCTGCGGCTGACAGGGCAATGACCCTTGACCGGATTACCGGATTTGGCAACGCGGTCCAACATGAGAGGAACCGTCTTGATACGATGTTCAGGGATAAGGGCCTGCCGTTGGGAATCTTGATTCAGCAACTCAAAGAGACCATGTGGTTCAATGCAGGAATTGTCAGGGATCGGCAATCCCTTGACAGGGCCATAAAAATCGTTATGACTCAAGAGGAGGTCCCGGGTTTGGTGTCAACTCCAAGGGACCTGATCCGATTCCTGGAATTCAGGAACATGCGCCTTGTTGCTGAACTTACCTGCAGGTCAGCCCTTGAAAGAAAAGAGAGCAGAGGATCTCATTTCAGAAGTGATTACCCTGAAGAGAATAACCAGTGGCTTAAGAATATCCAGGTCAGAAAAACCGATTCTGGTGTAATGCTTACACAGGTTCCTGTATCTGGATGGGATTCCATCCTGTCATGACCATTGTCCAAGTTGCAAAACAGATATTTCAACCAGAAAAAATAAGAATATCTGCCATTTTATCTGATATAAAATAAGGAGACACACATGGAAAAGAAAATACATTATGGATGGATTATAATTTTCATGGGGTTGGTTACAACTGTTGCGGCTCATGGTTTTGGACGAATGGCCTATACCATTTTACTGCCGGCCATGAAGGATGGGCTAAATTTTGATTATACCCAGCTGGGGCTTCTGGGAACGGGAAATTTTATCGGTTATTTATCCATGGCGATTATAGGAGGATTTCTGGCAGCCAGGTTTGGTACAAGAACTGTAATTTCCCTGGCTTTGTTACTCATGGGGATCACCATGATACTTACAGGCCTGGCCAAATCCTTTGGGTTTGCCTTTTCCATGCGTTTATTAACGGGTCTGGGAAATGGTGCAGCTTATGTGCCTGCCATGGCCCTGGGGTCTGCCTGGTTTTCCATTAAAAAACGCGGTTTTGCCACGGGAATTGTTTCCGGGGGCATTGGACTGGGGACATTTTTATCAGGGATAATTGTACCCTTTCTTCTGACATCATATGGAGCTGATGGCTGGCGTTATTCATGGTATATTCTTGGAACTATTGTTATTGTAATCGCCATAATTGTATTTTTATTTTTACGGAACCAGCCCGAGGATAAAGGTCTGCTTCCCGTGGGACAGGAAGAAAAGGAAAAAATCCAAACTTCTTCGTCAAAAAATAAGGTCTCCTCTCTGGATTGGAAAAAAGTATACCGGATGAAGGGCATGTGGTACCTGGGGGTTGTTTATTTTTTTTACGGCCTGTCCTACATTATCTATATGGTTTTTTTTGCAGCATACCTGGTGAAAGAGATGGGCTGCACAGAGGCATGGGCAGGTGGCTTATGGGCCATGGTCGGCGGATTAAGCATTTTCTGCGGTGTAATCTGGGGAAGCATATCAGACCGAATCGGCCGTGGTAAAGGTGCTGCCCTGGCATATCTTGTCCTTGGAGTTTCATACATCGTCTATGCGTTAGTCAAGTCTGAGGCTGGTTTTTATTTGTCTGCCATTCTTTTCGGTTTAACGGCATGGAGCATCCCAACCATTATGGCTGCTGCTGCCGGGGATTTTGTCGGTCCAAGACTTGCCCCTGCAGGACTGGGTTTTATAACGCTTTTCTTTGGAATCGGCCAATCCATAGGCCCGGCTCTGGGAGGATATCTTGCTGATGTGAGCAACTCTTTTACGCTTCCTTTTCTTATTGCCGGAGGAATTTCTTTTGTGGGGATGATTTTTTCATTTTATTTAAAAAAACCTCTTGAAAATATTTAATCAAAATGGATTCAATCTAAAGGAGGCGAATATGGATGATAAAACCCGTCAGCAAGCAATCTTTGATCATATTCAAAAAGATGCTTTTGCCAATTATCTTGGGGCAAAAGTAGAAATCATTAAGCCGGGGCACAGCCGTGTATCCCTTATGATTAAAGATCATATGACCAATTTTCACGGATCCACCCATGGGGGTATTGTTTTTGCCATCAGTGACATGGCATTTGCTGCCGCCTGCAATTCCCACGGAAAAGTTGCCGTTGCCCTGAATGTGAGCATCTGTTTTTTAAAACCCTCCTATCCGGGAGATCATCTGGTTGCAGAGGCAGAAGAAGAACATAATGGCCGGCGAACATCATTGTATAATATTAAAATTTATAATAAAGATAGCGGCGAACTTATTGCAAAAAGTCAGGATCAGGCATATAGAAAAAATGAATGGTTTGTGCCAAAAAATAATTAATTAACCATTTGGGCTTGGCATTTGAGACCTACTCGGAAAAGGACTATGCTGGCCTCAATCCAGGCCAGCTCGTCTCCCTGACTACAGATGCCTCTCCCAAAAAAAAATTTTACGGGAAGTCATTATTGACCAAGGCAAAACAGGGGATCTTGGTCTGAACGTCAGCGCTGAATCATTATAGACAGATCTTTCCGGAAATCCCGCCTGGGTATGGTTGCAGAACTAACTTGCCAAAATTACACCAATTGTGTTATTAAACAAACCTGATTTGCAAATAAATTATGCAAGCTCATAAAACTATCCGGGTCTGACCCGGATAATTAATATCTCAACTTTCGAAGTTGCCAGATTTGAGTTAATATTAATACCATGGTGAATAGGTGTAAATTTTTATGAAAGCATTTTTAGCCCTTGAAGATGGCAGAATTTTTCCTTGCAGGAGCTTTACCGGGCCCGGAGAAGCGAATGGGGAGGTTGTGTTCAATACCAGCATGACCGGATACCAGGAAATTTTGACAGACCCTTCCTACTATGGTCAGATGGTTACCATGACCTATCCTTTAATCGGAAATTATGGTGTCTGCCCTGAAGACATTGAATCTGATAAAATTCAGGTGGCAGCATTGATTGTGAAAGAATACCAGGATTTTCCGAGCAATTTTCGATCCAAAGGAACCCTGGCAGATTATCTGATCAAAAGCCATATTCTGGGCATAGAAGATCTGGATACAAGGGCTCTGACACGGCATATTCGAAAATCCGGTGCCATGCGGGCCATCATATCCACCTCGGATTTTGATCCTGCCTCGCTGGTTCAAAAAGCCAGACAGATTCCTTCAATGCAGGGAAGTGATTTTGTAGGCAAAGTTACCACAAAAAAACCCTATTTCTGGAGATATAACAAACCAGACTATATTGATATCAATAAATTACAAGATCCTTTAATCTGGCGTTTTAAGGGCAAAAAACATTCTGTTGTCGCCCTTGATTTAGGCATTAAATACAATATTATCCGATGTCTTGAACGAGCCGGATGTGAAGTTCTTGTGGTTCCTGCAAAAACAGATGCCAATACCATAAAGCATTTAAACCCTGGCGGTATCTTTCTGTCCAATGGCCCAGGTGACCCTGAACCTGTGACCTATGCTGTTGACACCATAAAAGAACTTCTAGGATTTGTTCCCATATTCGGTATCTGTCTTGGCATGCAGCTTTTAGGCATTGCCATGGGCGGTGAAACCATGAAAATTAAATTCGGCCACAGGGGCGGTAATCAGCCCGTGAAAAACCTTTCAACCAACAAGGTTGAAATCACCTCACAGAATCATGGATTTGCCGTGGATTTAAATACCATTGGCAAAGATCATTGTGCCATGACCCATATTAACCTGAATGAAGATTCCCTTGAGGGTCTTAAAAATGATGCCCTAAAGGCCTTTGCCGTACAATATCATCCAGAAGCTTCCCCAGGACCCCATGATGCAGCCTATCTTTTTAACCAATTTGCAAAAGTGATTGAAAATGCCAAAACGTGAAGACATTAAAAAAATCCTGATCATTGGTGCAGGTCCGATCATTATCAGCCAGGCCTGCGAGTTTGATTATTCAGGCACCCAAGCCTGTAAAGCCTTGAAAGAGGAAGGCTATGAAGTGATACTGATTAATTCAAACCCTGCCACAATCATGACGGACCCTGAAACGGCTGACAAGGTTTATATTGAGCCTGTTACCGTTGAAACCCTTATCAAAGTCATTGAAAAGGAAAGGCCTTGCGCGCTTTTACCCACCCTGGGCGGTCAGACTGCTTTGAACACTGCTATTGAGGCTTCTAAAACAGGTGTCTTTGAACGCTATAATGTTGAGTTAATCGGTGCTTCAGTGGATGCAATTAATAAAGCCGAAGACCGGGAACTTTTCAGAGATGCCATGAATAAAATCGGTTTGAAAATTCCCAAAAGTGGTTTTGCCACCAATTACCAGGAAGTTGAAGATGTTTCAAAGCGCATTGGATTTCCCATTATCGTACGACCCAGTTTCACCCTTGGTGGTACAGGTGGCGGAGTAGCCTACAATATGGAGGAGCTTGCCCTCCTTGCAAAGGCAGGACTTGACGCCAGTCTCATCACCCAGGTCATGCTGGAAGAATCCGTCCTTGGCTGGAAAGAATTTGAGCTTGAGGTTATGCGGGATCATGCAGATAATGTGGTTATCATCTGTTCCATTGAAAATATGGATGCAATGGGTGTACACACGGGCGATTCAATCACAGTGGCCCCAATCCAGACTTTGTCGGATAAAGAATACCAGAAACTTCGGGATGCCTCCATCGCTATTATAAGAGAAATCGGTGTGGATACAGGCGGATCAAACGTCCAGTTTGCCGTCAATCCTGAAAACGGGGATATTATTGTGGTGGAAATGAATCCGCGTGTGTCCAGAAGTTCAGCGCTTGCTTCCAAAGCCACGGGATTTCCCATTGCAAAAATTGCGGCCAAACTGGCAGTGGGATACACTCTGGATGAAATTCCCAATGATATTACCGGAAAAACCCTTGCCTGTTTTGAACCCTCAATTGATTATTGTGTGGTAAAAATCCCCAGATGGACCTTTGAAAAATTTCCCGAAGCAGAAGATGTTCTTACCACAGCCATGAAATCCGTGGGTGAAACCATGGCCATCGGCAGGACCTTTAAAGAAGCATTTCAAAAAGGAATCCGCTCCCTTGAAATCGGCAGGGCAGGGTTTGGTGGTGATGGAAAAGATCCCCTTCCCGGCAGCGTTGCCGGTAACGAGTTAGAGTACAAGCTTTCCACACCCAATTCTCAACGGCTGTTCTATTTAAAATATGCTATTGAGCATGGTATGCCCATTACCATGATATATGAAATGACCGGTATTGATCCCTGGTTTCTCAACCAGATGAAACAAATCGTGGATCTTGAAAAACAGGTAAAATTAGCAGGCAAAGACCTTCCCTTTGAACTCTTTGAGAAAGCCAAAAAGTATGGCTTCTCTGATCAGCAGCTGGCATACCTTACCCATATTACAGAGAACCAAATTGAACAGAAGCGAAAAGACCTCGGTATTGTACCGGTTTACAAGCTTGTGGATACCTGTGCCGCCGAGTTTCGGGCTGCCACCCCTTACTACTACTCCACCTATGAAACAGAATGCGAAGCCAGGGTATCAGACAAAAAAAAGGTCATTATCCTGGGCGGCGGACCCAATCGAATCGGCCAGGGTATTGAATTTGACTATTGCTGTGTTCATGCCTCTTTTGCCTTAAAAGAAGAAGGTGTGGAATCCATCATGGTCAATTCCAACCCGGAAACCGTGTCCACTGATTACGACACCTCGGACAAGCTGTATTTTGAGCCATTAACCCTGGAAGATGTTCTTCACATTGTGGAAAAGGAAAAACCCTATGGAGTTATCGTTCAATTTGGCGGACAGACCCCTTTAAACCTTGCCACTGATCTTCAAAAAGCCGGTGTTCCCATCATAGGCACCAGTCCTGAAAGCATTGACCGGGCCGAAGACAGGGATCTATTCCAGGCAATGCTCAACAAACTTGGACTTTTGCAGCCTGAAAACGGTATTGCGTACTCCTATGAAGAAGCAAGACAGGTGGCCCGGGATATTGGATATCCTGTCATGGTTCGTCCCTCTTTTGTTCTGGGTGGCCGTGCAATGAAAATTGTATATGATGAAAGCGACCTTGAAGAATACTTTAATCTGGCTGTCCAGGCATCTCCTGATAAGCCCGTACTCATTGACAAATTCCTTGAAGAGGCCTTTGAACTGGATGTGGATGCCATTTCAGACGGTGAAAAAACTATTATTGGTGGCATGATGGAGCACATTGAAGAAGCCGGTATCCATTCCGGGGACTCTGCCTGCGCGCTGCCTCCATATTCCATTTCTCAAAAGCACATTGATGAAATGACAGATGCCACCAAAGCCATTGCCAAAGAACTTAAGGTTAAAGGCCTTATGAACATCCAGTTTGGTATAATGAAAGAAAAAGTATATATAATAGAAGTCAACCCAAGGGCTTCCAGAACCATTCCATTTGTATCCAAAGCCATTGGCATTCCCCTGGCCAAACTTGCAACAAAGATAATGCTGGGAAAAACCCTTGATGAACTGGGACTGACTAAAGAGGTTATCCCTCCTTATTATTGTGTCAAGGAAGCAGTCATGCCCTTTGACCGGTTTGATAATGTTGATCCAGTCTTAGGGCCTGAAATGAAATCCACGGGTGAAGTGATGGGAATTGATAAAGACCTTGGAGCTGCAGTGGCCAAAGCCCAGCTTGCAGCCGGACAAAGACTTCCCACCCAGGGCACGGTCTTTATCAGCGTCCAGGACAAGGATAAAATGGCTGCCCTGCCAGTTGCCAAAAGCTTTCATGAAATGGGATTCACCATCATGGCCACACGGGGGACCGCCATATTCCTTAAAGAGAATAATGTTCCCACAAAACTGGTTAAAAAAGTCTCTGCCGGCCGGCCCCATGTGGTGGATGCAGTGACAAATAACGAAATCCAGTTGATTTTAAACACAGGTGCATCAAGCCAGACCAAACGGGATGGATATGAAATACGGCGTGCGGCTATTAAATATAAAATCCCTTATGCCACTACAACAGATGGTACAAAGGCCATTTGCAGTGCTATACAGGCCCTTAAAAAAGAAGGTCTTAGTGTTAAAACCATTCAAGAATATCATCGAGAAAATAAGCATGGATAATTTAATGATTGAGAGTGAAAGACCTAAAGATGAATGTGGTGTGTTTGGGTTGTATAGACATACGGAAGCTGCAAAAATTACTTATTTTGGCCTCTATGCTCTCCAGCACAGGGGCCAGGAAAGTGCCGGCATCTCTGTAAACCGGGGGGAAAATGATAAGATTTTCTCTCACAAGGGCATGGGGCTTGTTCCGGAAATCTTTAACATGGAGGATCTTGAAAGGATTGAAGGCGGTTCTGCCATCGGTCATGTCAGGTATTCCACTACGGGGGATTCTGTGCTAACCAATGCCCAGCCCTTTGTTGTTAACCACAGACACCGCTCCTATGCCGTGGCCCATAACGGGAACCTTGTCAATGCCCACATCCTGAAAGAAGAGCTGGAAGAGCAGGGGTCCATCTTCCAGACCACTATGGATTCAGAGGTCTTCCTCCATCTATTTATTAAAAACCTTATTAAAGGGGATGTTGAGAGTGCTGTTTTAAAGGCTGTTTCAAAAATTGAAGGGGCCTATTCCATGATCCTTTTAACCTGTAAGGGGGAAATCATTGGCATGAAAGACCCCAATGGATTCAGACCTTTGGCCCTTGGAAAACTCAACGGCCATTATGTCCTGGCATCTGAAACCTGTGCCTTTGATCTTATCCAGGCAGAATTCATCCGGGAACTTGATTCAGGAGAGATCGTCATCATTAATGAAGACGGTATTAAAAGCATTAAACACCCCAAGGCTGCCAAACATAAGTCCTTATGCATCTTTGAATATATTTACTTTGCCAGACCTGACTCCACCATTGAAGGAAAAAATGTCTATGAAATGAGAAAAGCCCTTGGCCGGCGACTGGCCCAGGAAGCCCCTGTGAAAGCTGACCTTGTCATGCCCTTCCCGGATTCAGGCAATTATGCTGCCATAGGCTATGCCAGGGAATCAGGTATCCCTTTTGAAATGGGCATGATCCGGAACCATTATGTGGGTCGAAGCTTTATCCAGCCTACGCAATCCATGCGTGATTTTACTGTCCGGGTAAAGCTCAATCCCGTTAGAGAGTTGATCAAAGGCAAAGATATTATTATTATTGAAGATTCCATCATTCGGGGTACCACGGTAAAGACCCGGGTCAAGGCATTGCGGGAGCTTGGGGTAAAAAAAATCCATATGCGGGTCTCCTGCCCGCCCCACAGATTCCCCTGCTATTATGGTATTGATTTTTCTTCCAAAGGAGAACTGATTGCTGCCAAGAAATCCGGTGACGATCTTAGGGATTACCTGGATCTTGATTCTTTGCATTATCTTTCCATTGAAGGTATGATGGAGGCCACGGGGGTAAAAAACCCGGATCAAAGTTTTTGCAAAGCCTGCTTTGACGGAGATTATCCTGTTCCTTTTGATCCGAAATTTACCAAACAGTGTATGGGGTAGTATGACAAACAGGACCGTTGCATTTTCAAAAGACTCTTCCAATCTCTTTTTCCACATCTTAACAAAGTGCAATCTTTCCTGTGCCCATTGCTATATTAATTCAGATCAGCATGGGGCCAACACCCTGGATATTAAAACCATCAATAACTGGCTCGCTCTTTTTTCAAAGAGGCCGGATTTAAATAAAGGCGATTCAAATAAAGCCGGAAAGACCAATATCATTTTTTTAGGGGGGGAACCCACCCTTCATCCTGATCTTTACCTGGCTGTCAAAGAGGCGAAACGCCTTGGGTTCAAATCCATCACAATAGATACCAACGGGTATTTATTTCATAATATCCTGGAAAAAATTTCCTGTGACGAGATTGACTTTTTTTCTTTTTCTCTGGATGGAGCCACAAGGCAGACCAATGATTCCATCAGAGGCAAGGGAAGCTATGATAAAGTAATGGAAGGTATCCAAAAAGCTTGTGCCAGAAACTTTTCCTGTTCCATGATCTATACGGTGTCAGATATTAATATTCATGAGCTTGAGTTGATGCCGGATTTGGTTAAGAATCTGGGTATCAAACGCTTTTTTATCCAGGTGATTGGCATAAGAGGCAAATCCTCAAAGACGGATGGAAAACTCCAGGTGTCCAGAGAAACCTGGCTTTCCACCATTCCCAAAGTTGCTGAAAAGATTGCTGCCCATGGCATTATTGTGACCTATCCAAAGGTATTTCTCAACAAAGATGACATATTTCAATGTGCAGGTATTGTGGCAGATAATTATTTTATATTTCCAAACGGAAGGGTCTATCAATGCCCTGTCTGTGAAGATTTTCCTTTGCATTCCTATGAAATAAAAGACAATCTATTAATCCCCACACCCAAAATTAATGAAAAAGACTTGTTCGGCCTCACCATCCCTGAAGGCTGTGTCATGAACAAAATGATTCAACCCCAGAACCTTTCTTACAACAAAAAAGGTGATCCTGAACATCAAATTGCCTGCTGCATGCTCAAAGAAGAGATTTTTTAAAAGGGATAAACCGTGTCAAAAATAACCATCAGAAAAGCAACCATTGAAGACGCTGCACTCATTCTATCCTTTGTACATGAACTGGCAAAGGAAGAAAAAGCTGAACATGAAGTTGAAACCAGCAAGGAACAGCTGGCAAAAACTTTATTTGGAAACAATTCAACATCACATGTCATCATATGTGAAGCCAAAGGTGTCCCCATTGGTCATGCCGTTTACTTTTTTAACTATTCCACATGGCAGGGAAAAAACGGGCTCTACATAGAAGATCTTTATATTCTTGCGGAATACAGAAATATTGGGGCTGGAAAACAAATCATAAAACACCTCTCCTTGCTGGCGCTTGAAAAAGACTGCGGCAGGATGGAATGGTCTGTATTGGACTGGAATTCACCAGCCATCGGATTTTATAAATCTCTGGGAGCCGAGCCACAGGATAACTGGATTCGGTACCGCCTGTCGGGTAACGCATTAAATAAGGTGGCCTGTTCTTAACCCTGCAAAAAATAATTTTATATTCTTGGATCTAAGCCGATGCCTTTAGCAGATTATTTTGTCTTTTTTCTTTTTTTACCCTTCTTTTTTTCCCAATCTTCCTGCTCTTTGATTAAATCCTGGTAACTTTCTGTCTCATTGGCAAAGGTAATGGTATCGTCATGCTCTGTTTTACTGATGGGAATCATTTCAATTTTTTTATTTAAAAAACCCTGGATTGCGTCAAGAAGTTCTTTTTCTTCTGTGCTGCAAAAGGATATGGCAATGCCTTTTTTAACACCCCTGCCTGTTCTTCCCACCCTGTGGACATAATTTTCACTTTTTTCAGGAAGATCATAATTAATGACATAATGAACATCGGCAATATCAATGCCCCTGGCACTTACATCCGTGGCTATCAAAATATTCATTTCGCCTGATTTATACCGGTTCATCACATCTGTTCTGTCCTTTTGATCTTTTTCCCCATGAATGGTTGCAGATTTAATATTACCTCTTTCAAGGGCTTTTGCCACCCTTTCCGCCCGGACCCGGGTTCTGACAAAAACAATAATCCTGGATTTTGGGTTGTCATTGATGAATCTTCGTAAAAAAAAGCGTTTGTCATCCATTTCAACAAACATGACAAAATGGGATACATTTTTAGAAACGGGGTCGTCCGGAGAAATTTGAATCCTGATAGCAGAAGATTTTACCTGAGAAAAAGCAAGCTTTTTAATCTCCTTATTAATGGTTGCAGAAAAAAACAGGGTCTGGTGCTTTTGAAAAAGTTTTTTCTTTACAGCAATGATATCCTTGATAAATCCAAGATCCAGCATCTGGTCTGCTTCATCAAGAACAATGGTATCCACCTGTTTCAGATTTATAGCCCCCTGGCTGATCAAATCAAACATTCGCCCGGGTGTTGCCACAAGCACATCAATGCCATCGCCAAGTTTTTTGATCTGGGGGTCCTGCTCAACCCCACCATAAACTGCAAATGCCTTTGTCTTGGTGTGTTTTGAAAGTTGATCAAATACATTACCAATCTGGGCGGCCAACTCCCGAGTAGGTACCATGACAATGCACTTAATTCCCCAGGACTGCTTGGATTTTTTTGTTCTGTGGATCTTATCGATTATAGGGATGGCAAATGCAGCTGTTTTTCCTGTGCCTGTCTGAGCTATGGCAAGCACATCCTCTCCCTTCATAATGGAAGGGATGGCTTTAAACTGAATGTCAGTGGGTCGTTTAAATCCTAGGTCGGATAAATTCCTCTTTATGCTTGACGATATATGGTATGTATCAAATTTCATGAAATCCCTATTATGTTTCAGGTTAAAGACTTAAAATACATGGAAATTCTTTAAAATGCAATCTTTTCCAAAGCCTTGATAATTGCTCTGACCCGAATTCACTTTTGAGGTTGTATCCTCTGACACTTTTTTTATCTGATACTGGATATTTGCCATAAGAATCATATTTTCTAACCAGTTTGCGCCAACCCGTTCAGATCAATTTGCCTTTCCATCGCTGGATGGGACATATTGACAGGCTCTATGTCGGGCTACACTTGTGGCGGAAAAACTTAGGTTCCCTCAAACAATTCCCGCCACTTAACGCACCGCCCGCCAGAGCCTGTAACAACACGTCCCAAAATGCTCATTCAAGGCAAATTGA
>CAYWGN010000003.1:62945-68984 GCA_964457495.1 uncultured Desulfobacula sp. | reverse complement strand
CTTTAGACTCCTTTTAATCAGACCAGGATGGAATTGAAACTTGCCTTTGTATCGTATTATATAGCTTTATACTTTCTTTTAATCAGACCAGGATGGAATTGAAACACTGCTTATGAATACCAGAAAGTTTATGCTAAAATACTTTTAATCAGACCAGGATGGAATTGAAACAAAGTTTCGGCTGTTATCTCCTGATACTATTTCGACTTTTAATCAGACCAGGATGGAATTGAAACTTGTTTAGGTATACTTCCTTGTATTCTTCAAAAGACCTTTTAATCAGACCAGGATGGAATTGAAACCTGTGATTTCAACAGGTGCGTCAGGGGTTAATTTACTTTTAATCAGACCAGGATGGAATTGAAACCCGTATGAAATTACCTTTACAAATCCATGTTCCATCTTTTAATCAGACCAGGATGGAATTGAAACAAAGCCCAGCCTACCGCTATGATGCCTGTTATAAGCCTTTTAATCAGACCAGGATGGAATTGAAACTAGTGACGGCATCCGAATTACATCTTCCGGTAATATCCTTTTAATCAGACCAGGATGGAATTGAAACAACTTAATAGAGAGGTGTTATGGAAAAATTAATATCCTTTTAATCAGACCAGGATGGAATTGAAACTTCCCAGCCCCACCAGCACCTACAGTGATGCCATAGGCTTTTAATCAGACCAGGATGGAATTGAAACATGCGGGGGTGGGTAGTGCTGGAGCCGGGGTGGGTGCTTTTAATCAGACCAGGATGGAATTGAAACGGGGCATAAACACCCCGAAGGCTATTGTTGGGAATAACTTTTAATCAGACCAGGATGGAATTGAAACTTGAGTTTGTAGTGGCTGGCGGACAAGACATCGGTCTTTTAATCAGACCAGGATGGAATTGAAACATTTGAGAGCAATGCTTCATGGCCAGCTTTGCCCACGCTTTTAATCAGACCAGGATGGAATTGAAACCTTAAAAAGAACTGGGCAATTATCACCAGGGCTTGACTTTTAATCAGACCAGGATGGAATTGAAACATCTTATCAACACCGGCGTAAGGTGGTGCTTCACCTGCTTTTAATCAGACCAGGATGGAATTGAAACGAGTTAGAAGCAATCTATATTGTCCATCCAGGCCACTTTTAATCAGACCAGGATGGAATTGAAACAGTATCTTCTTTCCCGTCAACGCTGCCAAAGAATACTTTTAATCAGACCAGGATGGAATTGAAACTGAGATACAGGGAGCAGCAGAAAGGGTGGGGGTTATCTTTTAATCAGACCAGGATGGAATTGAAACACAATTACAGCAATTAATCCCACCAACCCCAGACAGCTTTTAATCAGACCAGGATGGAATTGAAACTGCTTTGCCATGACTTGATCCGTATCCGTCTATATAGACTTTTAATCAGACCAGGATGGAATTGAAACAAGCGTTGTATTCATCTTTAAAGAGAATATCTTTGCTTTTAATCAGACCAGGATGGAATTGAAACAAGAATATCACAAGCACAGCCACAACTATTTTAGGCTTTTAATCAGACCAGGATGGAATTGAAACGCAGAAGATATGTTTCCTCACAAATGTCCATGTCCTCTTTTAATCAGACCAGGATGGAATTGAAACCCAGAGATGTCTGCCTTACAAGCACCTTTGTTTGTCACTTTTAATCAGACCAGGATGGAATTGAAACGATCTATTTTGTAAAGCACAACAATTAGAAGATAGCTTTTAATCAGACCAGGATGGAATTGAAACTTGTTTACTCCTCTCTTTCATATTGATAAAACAGACCCTTTTAATCAGACCAGGATGGAATTGAAACGTTTTTTAATTCAGCAAAGCCACCTTCAATTTTATTCTTTTAATCAGACCAGGATGGAATTGAAACACTGCTGTCCTGTCCGTTCCTTCACCACCACCGGCGCTTTTAATCAGACCAGGATGGAATTGAAACTCGACAAAATTTATATATTTATCTTCAAAACCAGCTTTTAATCAGACCAGGATGGAATTGAAACTTTTTTTTATCAGTTGACATCAACATATGCTTATAACTTTTAATCAGACCAGGATGGAATTGAAACAAGGAATATCACGGGTGATTGGACAACCATTGAATACTTTTAATCAGACCAGGATGGAATTGAAACACCCAACATTGACAAAATACCGCACACCATCACTCCTTTTAATCAGACCAGGATGGAATTGAAACCGCTTTACATATACCGTTGCTGCCATGTGTTGTATACTTTTAATCAGACCAGGATGGAATTGAAACACTTATGCAGAACTCAGGGCAAAGGAATATCCTTCAACTTTTAATCAGACCAGGATGGAATTGAAACCAGGCTACAAACCTGCCCACTGCTGCATGGCCGGGCCTTTTAATCAGACCAGGATGGAATTGAAACAGCGATTTGTTACCGCTGGGTTTATGTATTGAATCTTTTAATCAGACCAGGATGGAATTGAAACAGGTAATTTATTTGAGCAGGATAATTACCCACCATGCTTTTAATCAGACCAGGATGGAATTGAAACTGAGATTCACCGGGAAAAAAGCCCTTGAATGGCAACTTTTAATCAGACCAGGATGGAATTGAAACTCACGAGCTTTCTCCACGAGACCGTTTTCTCTATCCTTTTAATCAGACCAGGATGGAATTGAAACTTATTTACAACAACCTCATCAAATTTAGCCTTAGTCACTTTTAATCAGACCAGGATGGAATTGAAACGGGATTGTCAGGTATTTAGTAGCGTCATCAGTCACACTTTTAATCAGACCAGGATGGAATTGAAACAAAATAATATGATTGCCTTCTTTTCCTGTAGTCAGCTTTTAATCAGACCAGGATGGAATTGAAACCTACCTGCGTTGCATGCAAAACAAACCATATATCCGCTTTTAATCAGACCAGGATGGAATTGAAACGCCAAACCCTGAACCTCACGCAAACCAAAATGGCTCCTTTTAATCAGACCAGGATGGAATTGAAACATAGTTGATGCTGCTATAACGCTACTTGTAACAACTCTTTTAATCAGACCAGGATGGAATTGAAACATGTTCGTAAATGTCCCATACTGGCAATTCCTTTGCCTTTTAATCAGACCAGGATGGAATTGAAACACCTTTTAACCGCCACGCAAGCCTCAATTGATGCTACTTTTAATCAGACCAGGATGGAATTGAAACATAATTAAAGGGCTGGAAACACTGGAGAGCGATTCCACTTTTAATCAGACCAGGATGGAATTGAAACGGAGTTTGAAGGCTGGGAAAAATCCCATGTCAAGGCTTTTAATCAGACCAGGATGGAATTGAAACAAGTAAGTAATAAATGTACCTGCCCGCAAGGCAGCCCTTTTAATCAGACCAGGATGGAATTGAAACATGGTTTGCTTACGTTCTTTCTCAAGGCTTTCTGGACTTTTAATCAGACCAGGATGGAATTGAAACCCCGGTCAGCAAGTGGAAAGCCAACACCACGAAAATTCTTTTAATCAGACCAGGATGGAATTGAAACGAACCAGCAGACAAGATACCTGAACCAACTTATCAGCTTTTAATCAGACCAGGATGGAATTGAAACAAACATAATTGCATTGGTGTCTTACCAAGTCCTGTACTTTTAATCAGACCAGGATGGAATTGAAACGAAGCGAACGAATGGTTCATTCTCTTTTTCAAGGGAAACTTTTAATCAGACCAGGATGGAATTGAAACGAGCGAGATCCAAACACAATAAAATTTTATATAACTTTTAATCAGACCAGGATGGAATTGAAACCGAATTACTGATGTTCATTTAGAAAGTGGCGAAATCCTTTTAATCAGACCAGGATGGAATTGAAACGGGTATTAACAATAATATCCACACCATCTTTGAGAGCTTTTAATCAGACCAGGATGGAATTGAAACTAGGGATATCGAAACCACCCAAAGCCCCGCCTCCACTTTTAATCAGACCAGGATGGAATTGAAACAATAAAGGCGTTTACAGATCAGCCGGTAAGGTCGCCCTTTTAATCAGACCAGGATGGAATTGAAACGATAATAAAAACAACTAAAATCCAAAACACCATACCCTTTTAATCAGACCAGGATGGAATTGAAACCAATTTGCGTCAAACCGTGTTGTAATTGATGTTAACTTTTAATCAGACCAGGATGGAATTGAAACAGAGCATTGACCGTTTCGGACACGTCAATTAACTTCTTTTAATCAGACCAGGATGGAATTGAAACAAAGTCGGGCAAGTTCAGATTGCCCGTTTTGTACTTCTTTTAATCAGACCAGGATGGAATTGAAACTTGATTGCCCGGGGCTTTTTGAAGCCCTGAAAGATGCTTTTAATCAGACCAGGATGGAATTGAAACTCAAGCAATGACTCAGTTAAGTAGCAGCCGGAACACTTTTAATCAGACCAGGATGGAATTGAAACAAAGTACCCGGCGTTGGTAATATCTTCTGTGCAATCCTTTTAATCAGACCAGGATGGAATTGAAACAGAGCTGGCAGCAAAAAGGCAAGAGCTTGAAAATGCTTTTAATCAGACCAGGATGGAATTGAAACTTGGGTAAACCCACTCTTACAGGTAAAAGTATCGGCTTTTAATCAGACCAGGATGGAATTGAAACATAGGAGGTTAGTTTGAATGCGCTGGTGGCGGAATCCTTTTAATCAGACCAGGATGGAATTGAAACGGTTGAAAGCTGGATTGATGCCAGGAAGGAATACCGCTTTTAATCAGACCAGGATGGAATTGAAACACCATTACCAGGCTCCCTTGGTTGCAAATCTTCGTTCTTTTAATCAGACCAGGATGGAATTGAAACACACCACGGTGGAAACGGCACTGCAGGAGCTCTACCTTTTAATCAGACCAGGATGGAATTGAAACATATTTAGATGAATGGAGAACGGAATAAGGAATGGCCTTTTAATCAGACCAGGATGGAATTGAAACACGTTTTGAAGGACTCGAACAGAACCTTTATCATCACTTTTAATCAGACCAGGATGGAATTGAAACAGGGCTATGACATCTGCACTGGTACACGCTCTGGCTCCTTTTAATCAGACCAGGATGGAATTGAAACATGATCAATAATGCCCGGGCGAAACCCCAACTTTTTCTTTTAATCAGACCAGGATGGAATTGAAACGGAGAATAAGAAAGACGGTTGTTATTACCCATCATCCTTTTAATCAGACCAGGATGGAATTGAAACGCGTCTATCGCACTGGCCCCATATATTCTAAGGCCTCTTTTAATCAGACCAGGATGGAATTGAAACCTTATTTAAAAGGCTGATTCTTGCCATTTTACCCCTTCTTTTAATCAGACCAGGATGGAATTGAAACTTTATTAGCCGGACAGAATAAATGAACCCATGGACCCTTTTAATCAGACCAGGATGGAATTGAAACTTTCTTCAGCTGAGAAACTGACACGCCAGTAGCATTCTTTTAATCAGACCAGGATGGAATTGAAACGTATTCTTGACCTGTACAAAACGGCAGCAATTAGGCTTTTAATCAGACCAGGATGGAATTGAAACGAACAAATACCAGAATCAACAACCAAAACAAACATACTTTTAATCAGACCAGGATGGAATTGAAACAGATTAAAACACAGACATTGCAGCTCAAGGCTAAACTTTTAATCAGACCAGGATGGAATTGAAACAAAGAAGAATCAAGGCCAATGTGGGGCCAGGTTGTCCTTTTAATCAGACCAGGATGGAATTGAAACATTGCATCAACACCCGCATAAGGTGGTGTTTCGCCCTTTTAATCAGACCAGGATGGAATTGAAACAACAGAGAGCGGTTGCCCTTGAAGAACAAGAGCTTTCTTTTAATCAGACCAGGATGGAATTGAAACAAGGCAAGAGCGGCAATACCGACCTGGGCAAAAACTTTTAATCAGACCAGGATGGAATTGAAACACATAAGAAGAACAGCCCTGCTGGCGTCCTTTCAACTTTTAATCAGACCAGGATGGAATTGAAACTGGGGTGATA
>CAYWGN010000003.1:0-62845 GCA_964457495.1 uncultured Desulfobacula sp. | reverse complement strand
AGGTGTGTTACCTGCATACTTTCCGCTTTTAATCAGACCAGGATGGAATTGAAACTGGGGTGATAAGGTGTGTTACCTGCATACTTTCCGCTTTTAATCAGACCAGGATGGAATTGAAACCGGGAAAAAATCATACGGCATATCACCAGTATCAAGCTTTTAATCAGACCAGGATGGAATTGAAACATCTATTTGATCAAGGTCGTCAACATTATTAGCCTCCTTTTAATCAGACCAGGATGGAATTGAAACGTCAGCCAGGTAATTGATTACAAACGGTCAAGATTGCTTTTAATCAGACCAGGATGGAATTGAAACTTGTAAACCCAACAGCCAGCGGGAAAAATTACATCCTTTTAATCAGACCAGGATGGAATTGAAACATAAAATAACAGCCGGAACGATCCATAGTGTGGCCTCTTTTAATCAGACCAGGATGGAATTGAAACACAGTTGATGCATGCTGCCATGGATTCGGTCACGGACTTTTAATCAGACCAGGATGGAATTGCAGAAAGATTGGGCCTTGTTCGGACATTGCTTCTTTACCATTTGTCGAAAATGGCAGCACTGCCAAATTCGACAAATGCCAATTTATTCCGGGGGATCATCGTTGATCAGAAGGATGAATTGGTTTGTTTTTCAATTTTTCAATATTATCTTTGGCAAATGTAATGGATGAATCTATTTCCAGGGCCATTTCATAGTATTTTATGGCAAGCTTAATTTCTCCCAGCTCCCGGTAATTTGAACCGATATTGGCATAGTTGATGGCAAGGGAGGGGTCAACCTCTATAGCTTTTTCAAAACAGGTAATGGCGGTTTCATGGTTTTTTTGTATAAAATGACAGACCCCCATGGTATTGAACATATCCGGGCGCTGCTCATCAATTTTAAGGCCTAGTTTGCAGATTTCAATGGCTCTTTCATATTGTTCAAGGTCTTTTAAGCATGCTCCCATGTGGGAATAGATATCAGGCATATTCAGTTTTACAGGATCTCTTTTCAGGGCAGTTTCAAATTGGGTTAAAGCGGTTTGGTGATCGTAAATAGCGTTGAGCATCAGGCCCTTGTAAAAGCTTGTATAATATTTGCCGGGCAAGGCCTTTTCCAGTTCATCCAGTTTTGACAGCGCCTGTACAGGATCAAAACTTTCTGTGATTAATCTGGCAGAAAACATCCCTACACTTGCGGCAATGGCTCTTTCCCTGAAATGAGCCCCGGGAATGATGGTATAAAATGCCGGAACCTCAAGCTTTTTATGCATGGTGCTGATGGCAAGGACCTGATACCCTTTATTGTCAAGAGTTTGGATCAGGCTTTCCACCTCCGTTTTGATATTATGGCTTGAAAGATCAGGTAAAGTATCTGCGTTGATCATCTTTTCAGGGTGGGTGATAAATTGGGCATCTTCAATATTGGTAAATTTGGGCAGGCCGCTGGCCACATAATTGGAACCTGAATTAAAGTCTCCTGCAAGCTGGGCTGTTTCAGTAAGGGCGCGGCTCATGGCTTTCTCAGGGTCGGGTGCTGTGCCAGCCGTCCAGACAATTTCACTTAAGTCAGGGAAGGTTGCGGGGTCCCAGGCAAGAAGAGCAATGGTGGGGATCCCTGTATCCAGGGAAAAATCCGAAGCATAAACCTTAATCCCCTCTTTTTTATATTTATTCAGAATTTCAATTACCAGAGGATCAGTAAAAGAATCAAGGTTGATTCCTGGAACATTTAAATTTTCATGGCTGACAATGGAAGATGTATGCCGTTCGACCAGTTCGCAAATCCCCTGAATTAATGCTTCTTCCGTACAATTGCCTGCACTGGGTCCGTTAAATTCATTAATCATATAAAACCAGTTAAAGGGGATAAAAATCTCTTGTTGTTTTGTCAGATTATATCCTTTGGTCCATTTTAGGGGGAGGCCATCAAAGATTGGTTTTACTTTTAAGGCATCTTCTTTGTTATCATGGACAGATTTTATAATCTGTTCATAGGAAAGGGCTTTTTTACCCAAGTCTTTTGGGGTTGAATAGAAAAAATTTTCTGCTTTTTGTACAAAAGAAAAAAAGCTGAACCGTTCTGCAAGCTCCATCACTGCACTGGCTTCTGACTGAGCAGGTGTTCCGCCTTTACCCATTTGCTTTTTTGTTCCGATCACATTTTTAGCATCCGTGCCGCATTCACTGAAAAAAACCGGTATGTCCAACCGCCCGTTATCAATTCTTCGGGTCTGGCTTAAAATATCAAGATTCAGTCTGGCTGTTTTTTCCTTAAATCCTGCCACTGTATCTTCAGGAGATATGATTTTGTCCTGGTCATATGTATAGCCTTTAAGGGCATCCTTTAACTCAATTTTATAACTCATGAATTGTCCTTGAAATAATCCTTAATTTTGTGCCAAGCATAAATTTTTTTCTTTACTTGTTGACACGTCCTATTTTGTCCCCAACCTTAATCATTCCGCCTTGAAGGATTTTAGCAAATACACCTTCCTTGGGCATAATACAATCCCCGGTCCGATAAAAAATGGCACATTTTTTATGGCATTCTTTTCCAATCTGGGTGATTTCCACGAGCGCGGTTTTTCCTAGTTTAAAAACCTGACCTATGGGCTGGCTTTTCCAGTCAATTCCCGTTGTTGCAATATTTTCAGCGAAATCCCCGAAGTTTAGTTTAAAATCCTCTTTGCTGGCATTTTCAATACTTTCCGAAGCCAGGAAACTTAATTGCCTGTGCCAGTCGCCTGCGTGAGCATCTTCTTTGATCCCGTGATTTTCTACAAGTTCTGCCTCAGGGATACAATTTTTTATGGTGCCTTTTTTTTTGCTCACGGCAATGGAAACTATTTTCATTCATATTCTCCTAAAAAATAATTAAATTATTAACTCACTTTTCGATCATAGACTTTTGTATGCGGTGTCATTAAATCTGCCAATTTAAAAAAGTTGAGTTAATAAAAATAAATTCTAAATCTAAGGTTTTTATATCACTTTGTAGTATAAAAATACAATATAAAAACAAGGCTTTTAATGTATACCAAAATTATGTATACTAACTTAGTATAACAAAGGAACTCAATGAAGCTTTCAACAAAAACACGCTATGGAACAAGGATCTTGATTGAACTTGCATTGCGGGCAGATCAGGGTGCCATTCAGGTTAGTAAAATATCTTCCAAACAAAAAATACCGGCAAAATACCTTGAACAGATTTTGCTCACTTTAAAGAAAGCTGGTATTGTAAATAGTGTGCGGGGTCCTAAAGGTGGACATCTTCTGGTAAAAGAGCCGAGCCAAATATCTCTTGGTCAGATTGTCCGGCTTTTTGAAGGACAGACAGACCTGGTGGAATGTGTAAGCTTTCCTGAAAAGTGTGAACTGGCTGCAGACTGCCTTGTCCGGAATGCCTGGCATGATGCCACATCGGTTTTATATGAAAAGCTTGATGGTATCAGTATTGGCGATTTGATACACAACAATGGTAAAAATAACCCGGCTGCCTGCCCGTCCCTGTAATCCATTGTTCATGCAACAAGAGGAATGCACGCCACTGACAACTATTGTCAGCGGCATGCATCAGGGTGTAACAGATGGATTTAATCAGCCCCGAGAATGTTTTTAATCTGCTGAAGTATTTTTGAATCACTGTTTTGTATCATCTTGACAAGGTTTTCCTGATCAGATGAAAGTCCTTTTGTTCTGGGAATATCGGTTTCAGGCTCAACCTCAAGGATCTGACAAATGGTATTTACCAGAATTTCGGGAGTAACTGGTTTTTCTATTGTCCGTCTTGGTTTAAGCCCGGATGTGAAGGCATTGAAGCTTTTTATGTCTTCACTTGCAAATTCATTTCTGGCATGGGCTGTAATAACAATGATAGGCAGCTTGGACCATTTGTCATTCTTTCTTAATGTCCGAATCAGTTCAATCCCGGATTTTCTTGGCATGACCATATCAAGGGTCATCAGGTCCGGTATTTCCTTTTCAATCTTTTCAAGCGCATCCTGCCCGTCAACAGCTGAATCTACCATGAACCCGGCATCCTGAATACAAGTGGTTAGAAAATTTCTTATATCAGGCTCATCATCCACTACAAGTATTTTTTTTTCAGAAGCTTTTACCATAGATTCTTCCTCTTCTATTTAATGGTTACTCAATCCCTCTGCTTTTCAATCCCAATTTTATTAATCATTGTCCGGACCGATCTTTCCCATGGCTTTTGTCAATTCCATGAGAACTCCAAGCCCTTTGCTGATTTCAGGGTTAAATCCAGAAGATGCAAGTCCGAAAACACCAATACTTTTTGCATTTTCAAGTTCAACATTGGACGGTATCTGGGACAGTTTTTCCAGCAGGGCAATTGCTTTGGGATTTGAAAGACTCTTTGCCAGGCCCAGAACCGCAACAAGACCGTCGCCCATGACTTCAATATCTTCAGCAGTATAGGTGGCAGCAATCTTGGTACGCAGATCAATAGTAGACTTTATAATCCTGAATACACCTTTTTGCTCAAGTTCATCCAAATAATGAATAATCTGGGGAACAGCCGACTTAAGAAGGGGTTCAAGGTCTTTTACAAACTCTATAATACTGGCCATCTGTTTTAAGGCAAATATAAAGTTTTCAGTATTTCTCATGGCCTCTTTTGTCAGGGACAAAAAATTTTCAAGCTGGAAACCGGCTTCCACTTCAGTTAACTCCTTGATTAATAGAGCAGTGGCATGGTTGCCAATGGGAATCAAATCTTTTTTGAGTTCCGCAAATTTTTCGCTGGTTTTAATCAAAGGCTGTATCTGGGTTTCAAGACGTTCAAGCTTTTCGAGTATCAACTCTTCATTTGTCATGTCACCCTCCTATTCTGTTTCAACTTTGGGCCAATGTTTTCCAGCCATAGCCATCTGAGGCTCAAGCGGCATGTCTTGTCCGGACAAAAGAAGGTTCCAGTATACCCATTTAAACATCATCTTGCCCCAGTAATTCATATTGCTTTCACCTACAAGCTCAAAGGGCCCGATGCCCGGGAACGGAAATTTACCCGGAAGCGGCTCTGTTTTGTAGTTAAAGTCAAACAGAAAGGCTTTGTCATAGCCGGATACGATGAAACAGGTTGAATGACCGTCAAAAGATGGTTTTGGCTCTTTGCCATCGATTTCAAGAAGTATGTTTTCAACAATAATATCAGCCTCATAATGTGCAACAGAACCCGCCTTTGAGGTTGGAACATTGGTTGCATCACCGACAACATAAATGTTTTCATACTTTTCTGCCTGGAGCGTATGATGATCTGTCAGCACATACCCCATACCATCTCCCATTCCTGAGTTTTCAATGTAATCCGCACCCAGGTTCGGCATGGTGGAGATAAAAAGATCATAATCTATCTTGTCGCCTCTTGCCGACTCAATATATTTTTCCTGGGTATTCACGGTTGAAAGGTCAAAGTTCGGGGTCACCAGGATTTCTTTTTCTTCAGCCGTGGCAGTCATAACCTTAGTTGCTATGGGTTTTGTAAAAATACCCGTGTTAGGGGTAACAAATTCGATTTCAATATTGTCCCTGCAGCCATTTTTAGCAAAGAACCAGTCTGCCATAAAGATGAATTCCATTGGAACAACAGGGCATTTATGGGGCATTTCAGCGATGTTGAAGATCATCTTGCCTTTGTCAAAGTATTTCATTCTCTTATACAGGGCCACTGCACTTTCCTGGGTGAAAAAGGTATGCTCATTGGATTTTGAATCGGGTTTCCAGTTTTCAAGACCTTCCACTTCCTCGGGCACAGGATGGCAGCCCGTTGCAACGATCAGATAGTCATAGTTATATTTGCCTTTTTGGCATTCAACTTCTCTTTTGTCAGGATTCACGCCCACAACTTCATCCAGTACAAAACTCACACCAGGAGGAATAAAATCGCGCTTGGGTTTCTCACAGTCTTCTGCAGTATAAATTCCAAATGGAATAAACAGCCATCCGGGTTGATAATGATGCATTTCATCATTATCAATAATTGTGATTTCCCAGTCCCGACCCAGCTCTCTTTTCAGTTTAGCAGCACACATGGTTCCGCCGGCACCAGATCCTAGTATTACGATCTTTTTCATTTCCCTCTCCTTTTAAAAATTTAAAATTGTCAAAAAAGTTAAAAAATTAATAATAATTGTCCTTTATATTTTCCATCACGTAAAAATTACTAAATCCGAACCTTTCCAAAGTTTTTTGGTTGTCCCGATGGACAGGTCTGCAAGGGTGACTTTTTCCAGTCGGGAGTAAAACGCTTCAATGGCTTCATCCCAAGCCTCTTGTATAAGAGAATCCTGATGTTCTGAATAATTTAAAGTGTCATCAAAGGGTTCCTTGGGCGCGCGCGCTTTTTCAAATACACGGATAATCTGGGCTAATGTAATTTGATCCGGGCTTTTGGCCAGACTATGCCCTCCTTTTGGCCCTCGTTTGCTTATTACAAATCCTGCGTTTTTAATTGGCATAATAATCTGTTCAAGATATTTAATGGAGATGTTCTGGCGGGATGCAATGTCACCCATCTGTGTCATTCCTTTGCTCTGGTGCATGGCAAGGTCAAGTAACATTCTGGTTCCATATCTGACTTGAGTTGCAAGTTTCATAATGGTAAAAAGTAAAATAATTATAATGTTTGTATTCTCTACTAATATAATCTATATCAATTTGGTATAGATTAAAAAAAAATAAAAATCTTGTCAAGAGGGAAAATATAAAAATAATTCAATTTTAAAAATTAAAAAATAACGTCCTGAAATCAAATCGTTTTTTAAATATTTTTATTTTCAACTCAATTTAAATCAGTGTCCGTGGGAAAAGGAAATAGATATGAAAGAACCTGCAAAAGATTTGAAAACCCGGCTCAAAAAGACGGAAGAAGAATATAAGCTTTTATTTGAGCAAGTACCCTGCAATGTCATGATCATTGACAGGGATTTTAAAATCGTCAGGGCCAATAAGCGGGCCCAAGACATGTTTGAAAGCCTTAAAGGGGAATATTGTTATTCAGTACTAAAAGGCAGAAAAGAAAAATGCGTCGAATGTACAGCAAGGCAAACTTTTGAAGATGGGATGCAGCATACGGGTCAACATGTCTGGAAACTGACGGATGGGAGAATCTTGAATATGCACGTCATTACCATTCCATTGAAAAATGAAGATGAGAAATATGATCTGGTCATGGAGATGGCTGTGGATATTTCCAGGACCGTAAAACTGCAAAATAGACTGGAAGCCACCCATAATTATCTTGAATCATTGATTAATACATCCATGGACGGTATCGTAGGGATCAGCAAAAGGGGCAAGGTGGAAGTATTTAATTCAGCTGCCAGAAGCCTGTTTAATATTGATCAGGACCAGATTGTTTCCCAGGAGGATATCAGTACTATGCTTCCCAAAGGTTTTCTTGCCCAGGTGTCTGAGGGAATGGGGCATGTCTATCTGCCTGAGGCAGAACTAAAACGGAGCAATGGAGACAAGTTTTATGGCCGTTTAATCGGGAATAAACTACGGGATGGCAAAAAAATAATCGGTATGGCATTTTCAGTTCACGACATCAGTCAGGTGAAAAAGCTTGAAAAAGAAAAAATCGAAGCTGAGCGCATGGCCATTGTAGGGCAGACCATTGCAGGACTGGCTCACGGGATTAAGAACCTGATCAATGCACTGGATGGGGGAATGTATTTTCTCAAATCCGGAATAGGAAAAGGAGACATCAAAAGAGTTCATAAGGGGATTGAAACTCTGGCCAGAAATATTGATCGTATCCGGCTGTTCTCAAAAGCATTCTTAAATTATTCCAGGTTCAGGGCCATAATACCGACTTTGAGTAATCCCGCAGATATTGTAACCGAAGTGGTTGAATCTTTTGCGGCTAAAGGTTCAAAAAATAATATTAAGATTAAACTGCAGCTTGATGAGCATCTTGCATTGGCTCCCCTTGATTATGAAAAAATACATGAATGTGTGACAAACCTTGTGGGCAATGCCATTGATGCCTTTGTCGATGTGGACAAAGAAAGGGACAAAAAAATCTGGGTTACAGTATATGAGGAAGAAGGCAGCATTTATATCGAAGTCAAAGACAATGGATGTGGGATCGACAAAGATCACAGGCAAAGGCTGTTCAGTAAATTTTTTACTACCAAAGGCTTGGAAGGTACTGGCCTTGGACTTTTAATGACCCAAAAGATAATCCAGGAGCATGGCGGTAATATCAGCGTACTCTCAAAAAAAGGAGAGGGGTCGATTTTCAGATTACGCCTGATCAGAGGTCGGCTGCCAAAAATTTCAAACTGATTTTTTAAACCATAGGCTATTCGCTATTATTCTTTTTCAACTCAGACTCAATTTTTTTTATAAAGTCATCAAAGGTTCTGGGATTTATCTGTTTCCCATTTATAAACATTGTCGGGGTTCCGGCAATCCCTATTTCTTTACCATTCTGGATATCTCTGTCAATGATGCGCTGAATATCCGGCAGATTTATATCAGCATGGAATTTATCCATATCAAGCTTTAGTTCTATTGCGATCTGTTCAATTTTATCATCGCTGATAGAGTCATGATTTTCAAACAATTTTTCGTGAAACTCCCAGAATTTTCCCTGTTGATGAGCTGCAAGGCTTGCCTGGGAAGCCTTGCGGGCAAAGGTATGGTTCTCAAGGGGGAAATGTTTAATTACAATTTTTAACTGGTCTTTATACTTGTCCGACAACTGCCGGAAAAAAGGCTCTAGGCGAGCACAATATGGTCACTGGTAATCATCAAAGATTGCAAGGGTTACTGGCGCATCAAAAGGTCCTTTAAAGGGCAGATCGGATAAAGAGATGTCATGTACCTGCTCAACATGGATAATTTTCAGTGATTTGGATGACTTGCTTGTAAGAATAAGGGTTTTATTTTTTTCAGAATAAGTTATTTTATCATAGGTGTTATCAAGAGCAGATCGGTTGATAATCTGGTCAGTTTTTGATGAATATATGATCAACTCTCCCAAAGACAGAATAAAGATCATACTTCCATCCTCGGATGAGGCAATATCCAGGGGCGCAACATCAAGATTTTTTTGCCTGATCAAAGTTAAATCAGCCTTTCCATAAACAGTCTGGCTGACAAACAAAGATAAGAAAAAAATAAAAAAGCTTAAAAGTTTTTTTTGTTTTAATTTGTCCATATAAGTCACCTTGTTATAGTCCTCTACTGTCAGAGCTGCTCAATAACATGTCTGAGCTTAGTTTACGGGTGTAAATGAGAATTTTTGTCCGCCAACGGACATTTCATACATCAACCCGCCAAGGGTGTGGATAAATATCGCCATTCCACTGGTGTATTTTGTCTCGGCCTGTGTGCCAGTGGCAGGACCCAGGCTTGCTCCTGCGCTACTGCCCTGGGTGCTTGCCTGTGCCTGGGCAGCCACTGTGATGAATACGGCTGACACTGATCCGTCAAATTCAAAGCTTTCGCTTGTAAACTCATCATAGGCTCGTTTGTCCTGGAAGAAAATAATTTCGCTGAAGGCCTGCCCGCCCAGTTGAAATCCAATACTGACTTTCATAAGCGTGGCCGTTCCGGAAATGGCTCTTTGTTTGTAAACCCGGCCTGATCCATAGGCGCCGCCTAAAACAATGCCACCTTTTCCAACCCTGGGAAAAACCGCATATCCATAGGCTTCCATAAAAAAAGGCTTAACAGCATCAGATTTTATAAACACGTCAATGGTGTCTGAGTATTTGTCTGCTATGGCATTACTTGAAATAAATAATAAAAGAATCGTAAAGAACAAAGTTAGTTTAAAAGGAATTAATTTCATAATCTATCTCCTTTGCGCATGGATATTAATTTAATAACTTCTTTTTAACAGTCTTATGGTTTTAATTCCAGTTATTTTAACAGCTGAGAATAAAATAGCAGTGTTTCAGAAATGCTATTGTCTTTTTATACAAAACAGTGTTTGATGTGGTTATGATAGTGTAGACAAAAAAGATATCATTGTTTTAAGCCTTCAAAGATGTGCTATGAAACCAAATACGAAAATTATTTTATTTTTATTGCTGTTGGCCTCTGTTGTGGCGATTGGTGTTCTTCACTCAATTACTCCGGGACACATGATTTTTTACCATGACACTTACAGGAGGCTCAGTTATTTCCCTATTGCCATCGGAGCTATCCTTTACGGCGTATGGGGTGGGATTTGCCTTGCTGTTCTGTCCTGCCTGGCATTTGTCCCTCATCTTTTCATGTTCTGGGCAAGTGGGCCCCAAGCCTACTACAGCGAATTATCTGAAATATTATTTTATCTTGCTGCAGGGGTTGTGATCGGGCTTATTTCCAGCAGGGAAAATAAATTAAGGGAAAAATATAAAACGCTTTCGGAAAAACTGGCTGGATCATATAAACGGCTTCATGAACAGGCTTCCCTGCTTGTAGAAGCTGAAAAACAACTGGGGCAAAGCCAGAAGCTTTCCTTATTGGGCCATGTGT
This sequence comes from uncultured Desulfobacula sp., assembly GCA_964457495.1. GTDB lineage: Bacteria > Desulfobacterota > Desulfobacteria > Desulfobacterales > Desulfobacteraceae > Desulfobacula. The sequence goes on along the minus strand of CAYWGN010000003.1, from coordinate 52,346 downwards.
CTGCTTCCCTTGCCCATGAAATAAAGAATCCTCTGGCATCCATAAAAGGAGCGGCTGAAATTCTTGCTGATGAGGTATCAGAGGGCCATCCCAAATATGAATTTATAGAAATCATGCGTTCTGAAATTTCAAGGCTGAATCATTCAGTTGAAGATGTTTTAAAATATTGCAGAGGGCAGCAGAATCGTGACAAAGGCCGGCAGGAATCAATTGAGAAAATTATTAACCGGGTGGTCCTGCTACTTGAAGCAGGACTCAAAGAAAAATCCATCCAGGTGTCTATCCAGTCGGGACCTGTCAATAATGGATTTATGACAGACGAAACCGCCATGATTCAAGTCTTGATGAATATTATTATCAATGCCATTGATGCCGTTGAAAAAAAAGGCAGGATCATCATTGAATCCGGCAAGCACGAACAAGGGTATTTTATCCGTATTTCAGATGATGGACCTGGTATTGATAAAAATTTGACCAAAGAAGTGTTTGCCTCCTTTGTGACATTCAAGGAAGATGGAACAGGACTTGGGCTTTCCATTTCAAAAAAGATAGTTGAAAGCCTGGGGGGAAAAATAGTTATTGGAGAATCAACCTTTGGGGGTGCGGCGTTTACAATATATTTGCCTGCAAAAATTTATAACTAGTGTTTGAACGAAAATTCACCCATCTACTGCGTTGCTGCAAAATCCTGAAATCCTCATGTACAGTAGTACACTCCGGCTTCAAGATTTTTTGCGCCTTGTATATGGGCAACTTTTCGCCCAAACACGGGGTTTTCGGTCAGGCACTAAATAGTACCTGACCAAACACTAACTAATGAGAGTATCCAATATGTCTGATATAATATTATTGATTGATGATGATCCAAGTTTAAGACGGGTTACCCAATACAATCTGAGCGCAAAAGGATTTAATGTTGTAACAGCATCGTCCGGGGCACAGGGTCTTGAATATTTTGCAACAACAGCTCCGGATCTTGTGGTGACAGATGTTAAACTAGGGGATATGAACGGGCTTGATATCCTGGCAAAGATAAAAAAAGATGCCCCAGATATCCCGGTGATTATAATGACGGCATTCGGCTCCATTGAAATGGCTGTCCAGGCCATGAACAAAGGGGCTTTTAATTTTATCACCAAGCCCTTTGATCGGGATACCCTGATTTTATCCTGTAAAAAAGCATTGGAACTTAGGAGATTACGGTCTAAAACAAAGCTGATGGCAAGTGAAATCAATCGTCTTACCGGTACCAAAGGCATTGTGTCTGCAAGCTCTGTCATGAAAGAACTGCTGGAAACAGCATCCAGGGCTGCAAACAGTGAGGCAACGGTTTTAATTACGGGTGAATCAGGTACGGGCAAAGAAGTCCTGGCACGATTGATTCATCAGAACAGTCCCAGAAGTAATGGCCCCATGGTTGCCGTAAATTGTGCAGCCATTCCAACAGGATTGCTAGAAAGTGAGCTTTTTGGTCATGTAAAAGGATCTTTTACCGGTGCCATAAAAGACAGGAAAGGACATTTCCAAACCGCCTCGGGCGGGACACTTTTTTTAGATGAGATTGGAGAACTGGCTACGGATACCCAGGTCAAATTATTGCGGGCAATCCAGGAAAAAGAAGTTCAGCCAGTGGGAGCTGAAAGAGCAAAGAGTGTTGATATCAGGATTGTTGCTGCCACAAACCTGGACCTTCAAAAAAGGATTGCACAAGGGAACTTCAGAGAGGATTTGTATTATAGGTTGAGTGTGATTCCTCTCTTTATCCCGCCGTTAAGGGAGCGGACGGAAGATATCCCTGCCCTGGTAACGCATTTCTTAAAAAAGTTTGATGCACCCCGGGATGTTTTTTTCTCTCAGCAAGCCCAGGAGGTATTAAAAGCCTATCAATGGCCCGGGAATATAAGAGAAATGCAGAATATAATCGAACGATGTATTATTTTAAGAAAAAAGACGGTGATTGAACCCGAAGATCTTCATTTGCTTGTTCATGAATCATCTGCTGCAACCCTTAGGCCTGTTATTCCAGATGAAGGGATTGCCCTGAAGGATATTGAAAAAAGTTATATTATTAAAGCCCTTGAAAAGGCCGGGCAAAATCGTTCAGAAGCTGCCAGATTGTTAAAAATACCCAGGCACGTTCTTTTATACCGGCTGGAAAAATATAAAATATAAAATATAAATTTGTAGACTATCCTACACCTATATGTGGAATAGTCTGTAATTTCTTTCCTTTGTTGTTGAACCCACCTTGTTCATAATCAAATAATTTCCCTGTCTTTTCAGATTGTTAGCATTTAACCCAATTAAATTGAATCTTTGGTACAGGTCTTGAAATATATCTGGAACAAGAGGGTTAAAAATACTTAAAAGATGGGAGGATAATGTGAAAAAAATAAATTATATCATTTTAGGCTTTGTCGGGTTGGTTCTGGTTTTAATGGCAGGTATCGGTATAGCTGAAAAACCCCAGGCCCAGGAGTTAAGCCGTGCTGTTTTGAAAATAGACAGCCTGTCCTGTGGGGGATGCTTTTCCACAATCAATGCAGGGCTTACGCCTTTGGAAGGTTATTCAGGCATGGGAGCCAATTTGTTCAGGAAATTGATTGCAATTGATTTTACCGAACCGCTGACTGCTGAGAAAATATCCCAGAAGCTTATTGAGGTAGGGTATCCTGGAAAACTGGAAACGGTTGATACCATTTCTCAAAAAGAATCCTTTGCATATCTTGAATCCAAGAGAACCGGGTTTATATCCGGTGGCGGCAGTTGTGGCGGTGGATACCCAGGTCTCAGCAGTGGCAATCAAGGTTCATCCGGAAAGGTGCCCTCGTCTTCCGGCTCGTGCTGTCCCCAGCCGGGCGGGTCTCAACCAACACAAGATCTTTAACATAGAAGGAAAAGAAATTATGAAATTATTTAAGAATGGTTTTATCAGCTTTACAATACTCATTATACTGCTTTTAGCAGGTGCAAACGCCTATGCACTCTTTGGGAGTAAATTTAAAACCATGGAGCCCAAAGACGGGAATGTGTATATTCCCATTAATAAAGTCAATGATGGCAAGGCCCATTACTTTAAGACAAAGTCAAATGACGGGACCATAGTAGATTATTTTCTGGTTCAAAGTGAGGATGGTGTGATCCGTGCAGCCATTGATTCCTGCGATGTCTGCTATCGTTCCGGCAAAGGATATGTCCAGGAAGACAATGTCATGGTCTGCACCAATTGCGGCAGAAAATTTGCCACGGACAGGATCAATGAAGTCAAAGGCGGATGCAACCCGGCACCATTAAAACGTGTGGTAGACGGGGATAATCTTGTGATTTCCATGAAGGATATCAATGGCAATGCATGGTATTGCAAGTATAAATAGTGCCTATTATTATGTTTTCGGGCAGGCATTAATATAGAATAGAGAAAGGACGTTAATATGACATATGATCCAGAAAAATATCGGGAAAAAAGAGAGAAAGTCCTTGGCATAAGAAAAAGAGGCATGGGATTTGGCACAATTGCAATGGTGGTATCCCTGGTAATTATCGTTGGACTGAGTGTTGTGACTATTCCCCAGACGATTTCTTATATGACCACACGCCATCTGGATGATGCGATTTTTAAACTGGAATCAGAGTCTAAATGGCCTGCAGATGTAATTACGGGAATAAGCGCCATCCAAGGGGTGAAAAACACGTTTAAAGACGAGCATACGACACGCCTTGTTATTACCTTTGATCGGCGCGTGGTCAAAATTTCCAGCATCACAGCTCAGTTTGATAAGCATGATTTGAATGTTACCCTGCTCAATCAGGTCAACCATCGTCAGCATCAGAATACAATGAAAAAAGAGGAGAAAGAACTTGAAACTTCATAATATCTCTTTTGGGAATATTAAACGTAGAAAAGGTAAAATGCTTTTTCTGGTACTAGGCCTTGTGATAGGTATTTCTACTGTTGTCACTCTTCTTTCCATTACAGAGAGCATGACCAAAAATATTGAGGAGAGGCTCAACCAGTTTGGAGCCAATATTGTCATGGTTCCTAAAAGTGAAAATCTGTCACTCAATTACGGTGGTATTGATGTGGGCGGCGTAAGTTACCAGGTCCGGGAATTTGACCAGGAAAAGCTTGCAGACATCAAAACCATAAAAAATTATAAAAACCTTTCCATCATTGCCCCGAAAGTCCTTGGTCCTGTAATGGTAAATGATAAAAATGTCCTGTTAATGGGGGTATTATTTGAAGAAGAACTTGCCTTGAAAACATGGTGGCATAAAACCAGCGGAGCATTTCCTGAAAAAGAAGATGAGGTAATGCTGGGGTCTCAGGTAGCAATCTTGTTTGGGTTTAAAGTTGGAGATACCATAAGCCTTTCTGGAACATACTTTAAAGTGGCAACGATTTTAAAACCCACGGGTGCTTCAGAGGATGATGCCATTATTGCAAGCTTGGGTGCCAGTCAGAAACTCTTAGGAAAAGATGGTAAGCTTTCAATGGTTGAAATCTCGGCCTTTTGCCAGGGATGTCCTATTTCAGAAATGACATTGCAGATTGCAGAGAAATTTCCCAATGCAAAAGTTACAGCCATGAAGCAGGCAGTCATGTCTAAAATGCAGTCCATTGACATGTTTAGATCTTTCAGCCTGGGTATATCCATTATTGTGATTCTCATTGGCTCATTGCTGGTTCTGGTCACCATGATGGGATCCGTAAACGAAAGAACCAGGGAAATCGGAATTTTCAGGGCCATCGGGTTCAGAAGAGGGCATGTCATGCAGATTATCTTGCTGGAAGCTCTGTTGCTGGGTATCATTGGTGGTATCCTGGGATTTGTTATCGGAAATCTGATTGCTTACGGTATTATTCCTTTAGTGATGAAAGATGGGGTGTTTGCCGGAATCAATACAAACCTTGGGATTGTCTCCATACTCATGGCCGTGGCCCTAAGTCTTCTGGCAAGTCTTTACCCTGCTTTTAAAGCCAGTAACATGGATCCAAGCGAAGCATTAAGATCACTTTAAAATAGAAAGAGAGAAAAAATGACACAGGTTAATCATTTGATCGAAATTCAGGGATTAAAAAAAACGTATCAAAGTTATGACACTAAAGTGGATGCCATTAAACAAATGGATTTTTTTATTGATGACGAAGAGTTTATCGCCATTATGGGGCAGTCCGGCTCTGGTAAGAGTACATTGTTGTCCATAATGGGTGCACTCAATCACCCGACCCAGGGAAAAGTTCTTGTGGATTCTCTTGATCTTTATTCTTTAAGTGGTGAACAGCGGGCTGATTTCAGGAGCGAATATATTGGATTCATTTTTCAGTCTTTTCAGCTCATTCCCTACCTGACAGTGCTGGAAAACGTCAAACTTCCCATGGCAGTTACAGGGCAGAAAAAAAAGATCAAAAATCAGATGGCTTTAGAGGTGATCCAACGGGTGGGACTTGAGACCAAAGCACACCGGCTGCCGGATCAGCTGTCAGGCGGAGAACAGGAACGAGTGGCCATTGCAAGGGCCATTGTAAACAAACCACCAATTATACTGGCTGATGAGCCCACGGGAAATCTTGATACAAAAACAGCAAATGAAATCATGATGTTGCTGCAGTCTTTGAATGAAGAAGGACATACCATTATTGTGGTTACCCATAATTCAGATATGGGAGCCTATGCAACAAGGAGTATCAAGGTTCAGGACGGGGAATGTTTTGCTTAAAAAAAGACCATTGCCTTAAAAGCAGATTGATTTTTTTACATCCAAATTGTTAATATCGCTTTTTTATGCCATAATATTTTATGTGAAGTCACTAGCTTTAAGTCCTACATGGTGATTAATAATAACGTCTATTTGAGTTGATCGATCAAATGGGGATAACAATGAAATCGTTTATACAGATCATCAGTTTCGGTATGGTGTTTTATACCCTTGTTCTGGTTGCACTCTATTTTTTTCAGGATAAGATGTTATTTTTCCCTTCCACAAGCCAGTTTGGTGACTGCCCTGAAATGGAAAGGCGTAATGCCAGGGCCCAAACCATCAGGGGCATCCGCTACTATCTTGAGACAAAACCAGACCCTGACTCCTGGATCGTCATCTTCCACGGAAATGCCGGCAATGCATGCGATCGAGTCTATTTTCTGGATTTTTTAAAGGAGTTTAATTCCAACTTTATAGTATTTGAATACCCTGGTTATGGAAAAGATTTGAATGTGCCCGGCGAAAGCATTTTTCTTCAACAGGCCCTTGACCTGATTCTTCATATTAAAAAAAAGGATCATAAGAAGTTGCCCGTTTATCTTATGGGAGAGTCCCTTGGAACAGGGGTGGCAACCTTTATTGCAACTCAGACTGATATCAACGGCTTGATTCTTATCTCAGCGTATCCTTCCCTGGCCAAGGTGGCCCAGTATCATTATCCTTTGTTTCCTGTAAAATTTTTAATGAAACATAAATTTTCGGCTCACACCTGGGCCGGGCAGACCACAACCCCGGTTATCCTCTTTCATGGCATCAATGATGATATTATTCCGGTTCATTTTGCCCGGCAGCAGTATTTGAATTTTAAGGGAGAAAAAGAGCTGGTTGAGATTCCCGATTGCGGTCACAATGATATTATTGATACAGGCAAAAAAATTCTTCAGGAAAAAATAGGCAATTTTTTATGGGATACACGGACAAACTAATGTGTCTCAGGATCACAAACCCAAATTAATGGAGATATGATTATGACGGCTGTGAACAGAATTTCAGCACCCGATGCAAAAGCAAGAGTGGATGCAGGCCATGACACTTTGCCATGGCCGGGTAATATCAATTTTTATTGCGCGTCGTTGATACCCACTTCTTCAAAGGTTTTTATGTCTGCAAGGATCCTTGTGGAAAGATCCAGAAGTTCCATGCACACGGCAGCGCCCGTACCTTCTCCCAGTCTGAATTTCAAATCAATCAAGGGTTCAAGACCCAGCCTTTCATGCATATATTGATGCCCGATCTCCACGGATTTGTGACTGGCAAAAAGATAATTTTTTGCAGCAGGACAAAGTTCACAGGCAATCAATGCGCCGGCAGTAGAGATAAAGCCATCACAGATAACGGGAATGCCTTTGGCGGCAGCACCCAGGACAAGGCCTGCAATACCGCCGATTTCAAGGCCGCCGACCTTTGACAGGACATCTATGGGGTCATTGGGGTCAGGACGATGAAGAGCAAGACCTTTTTTGATGACGGCTATTTTGTCTTTTAAGGTCTGATCATCTATGCCCGTACCGCGGCCGGTCAGTTTTTCAACTTCAATGCCTGAAAAAGCAGCAATGATGGCTGAAGACGGGGTTGTATTGCCAATCCCCATGTCACCGGTTCCCAAAAGATCAACGGGTGCCTGGGCCTCCAGTTCGTTTACAATCTCAATGCCGGCTTCAATGGATAAAATGGCTTCCTCCCGGGTCATGGCAGGTTCTTTAGTAAAATTGGCTGTCCCATATCTGATTTTTTTATGAAAGATGGGCAGGTCAGGTTCAAAGTCATGGTTAACCCCTAGGTCAGCCGCCTTTACCATGGCTCCGGCATGTTTGCCGATTACATTGACCGATGCCCCATTGCTGGCAAAATTATACACCATCTGGGGGGTGACTTCTGACGGGAAAAGACTTACCCCTTCCTGGCATACCCCGTGGTCGCCGGCACAGGTAACGATCTGTTTATTGGAAAGTTTAACGTCAATGGTGCCTTTTATCGCTGCAAGTCTTGCAGAGATCTCTTCCATGACCCCAAGGCTTCCGGCAGGTTTGGCCTGGTTGGCAAGACGTTCCTTGGCCGCATGAAATACATCTTCATTAAGTGTTTTTGAGATGGACAAAAGGGTTTGTTCTAATAGTGACATGATATAGTCTCCTCGCTATTGAATCTTTTGCAAAACAAAAAAGGGTTTTGCAAGAGAAAATTCTTACAAAACCCTTTACCATCAGGCTTGACAATGATTGTTACCTTGGCTCGTCTTCTGACTTCCGGCATTAAACCTGTTTTTTTTACCTTCCCGTTTTCACAGTGACTATTATAAAAAAACAGATGTTTCCAGTTACAGCGGCGGGACCGTCACGGAGTTTCACCGTGTTCCGTTGGCCCAGGCAACCAAAAAAAATGTGACAAGTATTTACAAAATAAAGGAGATCAAGTCAATAGTCTTTTGAAAAATTGTCTTCTGAAAAATTTTGTCCATCCATAATTAATTGGAATTATTTGATAGTCGGGAAAGTTAAATTTTCTGTTCCACATTCTGGAAACACGGGATACACAAACTTTTACCATCAAACAGCCGGATGCGCGATTCCATGGTCATTTCATGGCAGGAATCACATTGAATGCTTTTTAATATCCGGGCAGGACTTACTGGGGGTACATCCACGTCCTGTGTTGAAAAAAGATCTTTTAAATCTGCCTGAAGAATCTTTTTGATTCGTTTGTTCCTGTCTGTTTCATCCCTTGCAAAATCATTAAATACGGCGCGAAAACCTTTTTGAGCGTTCCTGTCATAAAATGTAAATGCTGATTTGCCGTAATCTTTGTGGATCAGGTTTCCTTTGCCAAAGGAACACCCAGTTAAAAACTGGATGGCATCCACACCGCACATGTCCGTCTCAGCTACGCATACTGGATTTTCTGCATTATGGATATCCAGTTTTTCCATTGCAAGTTCCGAGGCCCGAATCCCTATGGTCAAGCCTGGGCAGCTATGGCCATGGAACTCTATTGTTTTTTCAATCAACTCTTTTTTTAATGAGCACGTCATTTGTAAACTCCTTTTTTTTTAAATTCAGGCAGCTTTTACATTCTCAATGGGAACTACTACGGGAAAACCCTTGTGATAAAAGATTTCAACGCTGACACCATAAACATCTTCTATCATTTTTGAAGAGATTTCATTTATCTTTCCAGCCCCATAAATTGTTTTATCCTTTAACAATAAATACTGATCCGCATATCGCAAGGCTGTATTTAGATCATGCATGGTCATGACTGCAGCAATATGATGTCCTTTTACAATATGTCTGATCAGCCCTAGAATATCTGTCTGGTTTTTCAGGTCAAGGCTGCTGGTGGGTTCATCCAGCAGGAGAAGGTCTGTCTGTTGAACAATGGCTCTTGCAATGGATACTTTCTGCAGTTCTCCCCCGCTCATCTGATCCAGGTATTTCAGGCACAGATGGGAAAGATTCAGTTTTTTTATTACAGCATCCACTTTTTTTAAATCATTGGAACTTGTTTTATAACGGATATGGGGATGTCTTCCCAGGAGGATGGCATCAAAAGCCGTAATCCGTGCCGTTTCATTTTTTTGTGCCACATAAGAGATTTCCTTTGCGATTTGTTTGATATCCATTTCTCTGATGTTTTTATCCTTTACAAGGATATCACCGTTTTGGGGAGTAAGGATGGAATTCAGGCATTTAAGCAGGGTTGTCTTGCCAACACCATTGGGACCGAGAATGACCGTTGTTTCACCTCGTTGAATAGAAAAACTGATATTTTTCAGGGTTTCATGGCTTTTATAATGAAATGCAAGATCATTCACTTTAAGAATCATTTTCTATGTCCTTTGATGATGAGATAAATAAAAACAGGCGCTCCAAGGAACGATGTAAAAATTGAAACGGGCAGTACATGGGGTAAAAGCACAAGCCTTGCCACAATATCAGCAGACAGAAGGATCAAAGCTCCCACAAGAATGGAGGCAGGCATGAGAAATCTTTGATCATCACCGATCACCCGCCGAACAATATGGGGGGCCACAAGCCCGATAAAACTGATAATACCGATAAAAGAGATGATGACAGAGGTAGCAAGGGACGCTGCCATCATTGCTGAAAGCCTTATCATCTCAACTTTTACCCCCAGCCCCCTGGCAGTTTCATCTCCCATATCCATGGCATTGTAATTTTTTGTGTTGGTCAGAAAATAGACCAAAAGACAGATGGTTACCCCAAAAATGATCCAGAAATCTTTCCAGTCTGCCCTGGCAACATCTCCAAATGTCCAGAATACCATGGCAGCCAGCTGAACATCATCGGCAAAGAATTGAAGGAGCATGGTCCCGGCCATAAAGAGTGATCCCAGTGCAATCCCGGTCAACACCATGATTTCCGGAGAAGACCCTCGGATTTTTGAGATATAGGTGATAATGCAGGCCGTTATCATGGAAAATAAAAAGGCAGACAATAAGGTAATCACAGGGTTTGAAATATTTAAGGCATCGTTTAAAGAGCTTGCCATTACACCCGTCCCAAGGATCATGACGGAAAAGGCAGCACCAAAGGCAGCTGCATGGGCAATGCCCAGGGTAAAAGGTGATGCCAGAGGGTTTCTCAGGACAGACTGCATGACAGCACCCGAAGCGGCAAGACCTGCACCGGCAACTACGGCTGTCAGGGTCTGGGGCAACCTGATATTCCATATGATCAGCTCAATTTGCCTGGAACCCGGGTTATTAAAAAGTGTTTTAATAACTTCAATAAAGCTGATATGGACTGAGCCCAGGGAGATGCTTATAATCATCATCAGTATCAGGGTAATAAAGACCAGGAAAATAAACATCATTTTTTTTCTTATATATGCAGAATATTCCTCTGATATCTCACCATCTTCAAAATGCATTGTTATACAACCTTTAATTTATATCCACGGGTTTAAACACCATGTTTTGGAACAATGAATTCATTGAAGCAAAAACAGGCTCTGAAACCAGGAATTTATAGATGCCATCAGCTCTTTTTCCAGGGTTAATATCCGTAAACTTTTCAGGATATAAAATTTTTCCAATATACCAGGCATCGGCAAGAATGGAGCCAAAGTTTTGATTATACCAGTTATAGGGAAGTACGCCATAAACTTTATTGGTTTTCACTGCAGTCAATCCTCTATAAACCGGATCATTTTTAAGTTCATGAAGACCACCATGACCTTCCCCCATCTGAAGGGTGGACAGATCCAGAAACAGGATATCAGGGTCTGTCTGAAGTATTTTTTCTTTGGAAAAATTGCTGCGGGAGATGTTTTTGTCATCCATTCTGCTGATTGAGGCAATATTTTGAGCATTGATAAATTGAAATGGAGGGTAAAAGGGCTCTGTGGATTGAAATCCATGGGGGCCCTTAAATGCAATTCCCCCGATAAAACAGGTTTTTTTATCAGCAATATCTTTAGTCCTGTTTTCAAGTTCATTGATATGTTTGTTGAAAAAGGCGATCAATTCTTTGGCGCGGGATTCTTTTTGCAATACCTGACCAATGATATTCAGGGAATTGAAAAAATTTTTTCTGCCTTTGGAAAGGTCACCATATTCAAGAATGATAACAGGAATTTCTGTCTTTTGTTCAAGTTTAACAGGGTCATAGCCCATGGTGGCAAAGGTTTTGAAAATAACCTGGGGTGAATTTTTTAAGCCCAGAATTTTTTCAGGGTCATCATGTCCCCTGAATCCCCCGAAAACAGGCAGTTTTTTAAATTGTGGATTGGCCAGGGAATAAGGCCGGGCATCAAATTTATTCTGTCTTTTTTCAATATCATCCACAGCCACAACAAGATCCTGGGCTCCAAAATATGTGATCAGCCTTAAACTTCCAGGGCCAGAACAGATGATCCGATCAATTTTTTGGGGTATGTTGATAGTTCTCAGGTTGGCATCTGTTATCTGTCTTAAAGGTTGAGCAATAGTAAAGGCAGCAAAAAAACCTAAAATCAAAAAGGCAAATAATGCTATCCAGCAAGTTTTTTTAATCATCATTTCCTCCGAAAACAAAAAAGCCACAAAGGTATAAACCTCCTGTTAAGGAAATTTTCAGCCTTCGTGGCACTATTTTTAATATTATATTTTTACGATCTTATTTTTTGTCTTCAGACAAAAGCTTTATGATCTTTATAAGATTATTGATTTATTGTCAAGCCAAGTTTAACACTCAGAATTTCTCTGGCTGGCCCGGCATGGGCCATTTTGTTTTATGAAAAATTATTTTTATCCTTGGATGAGCAGGAAGATATGGTCGGCATGAACAGCATCAGCATATAGATCAAAAACCCAGTGGATTTGAAATGTTTCATAAAGAGTTATAAAAGACATCCTGGTTTTTAATAATTTGAGTCGGAAAATTAGACTACAGGACAAAATCAGGATGTTATAGTTTGATACTGTCAGGCTTATAAGCCTGCATCATAGGTGCATGAAGTGAAATCTATTTCTTCACCGCATTTATCGCATTTATGGGTTTTTTCAAATTCATCCGAGAAAATTTCCTTTGGTGCATTGCATTTAGGGCAATTGCATGTAAAGGATTGTAAATTCTTAAATTGTTCAAAACCTGGGCAATGTGCTGGGGTTGTCATAATATCCTCCTTTTTAGATTTGATTGTTGGAACGAGAATTTCATTAAAAATTAAAGGTTAATTTACCATCATTGTCAAGATAAAATGTAACTATTCAGCTCTTATGCTTGAAACCGCCCTATCCGATGGATATTTTTGTTCGATGCTAAACGCTTAACCTCCTGCAAATATCCATCAGACAGGGCTATGAGATAATTTCTTTTAACGGGCTGAACTATTACGATAAAATAGTGTTTAATTCAAATTTACCAGGGTTCTTCCTTTTAATTTTCCTTTTAATATAAGCTGAATTTTATCATTTAATTGATCAAGAAAAATTTCATCATATATGCTGTCAAGATAATCAAATTTCCAGTCTGTGGCCAGTTTTTCCCAGATGCTTGACCGAAGGGCCATGGGGCAATGCTGTGAATCTATTCCAAGAAGGGATATTCCCCTTAATATGAAGGGGAAAACATTTATGGGCAGATCCGGGGATGCCACATTCCCGCAGCAGGTTACGATTCCATCCTGTTTTGTTGACTTAATGGCAGTTGAAAGGATTTCTCCTCCCACCGTATCAATGGCGCCTGCCCATTGGGGCTTTAAGATGGGGGGCTTTATATTTTCAAGAAAATCCTTCCTTGAAATAATTGTTTTAACGCTGAGATTATTCAGCAAAGAGGTGTCTGTTTTTCCAGATACAGCTGTTACAGAATATCCAAGATGGGACAATATTCCGGAGGCAAGGCTTCCCACACCGCCCGTGGCACCAGTGACAAGGATATCACCATGTTCAGGCCTGATGGTTTGGATTAATTTAAAAATTGACATGCCTGCGGTAAATCCGGCTGTTCCTAATATCATGCTTTGTTTCAGATCAAGTCCGTTCGGCAGTTTGACCACCCAGTCCCCTGGCACCCGGATATATTGCCCAAATCCTCCTGATGTGTTCATGCCAAGATCATAGCTTGTAACAATTACCTTTTCTCCTTCTTTAATGGTATCAACAAGGCTTTTTTCAACAATACCTGCTGCATCAATCCCTGGAGTATGGGGATATTGCCTTGTGACACCCCGATTCCCCGTGGCAGATAAGGCATCCTTATAATTCAAGGAAGAATACAAAACCCGAATGAGAACATCACCTTTTGGCAGATCATTAATATTCGCATTTTTGATCCGGCGAACAAAGTTGTTTTTTTCAGGTTCTTCAACAATTAATGCTTTGTAAGAAAAATTATCCATATGCCCATCCTTAATATAAATCTTTTTACTTTTTTGAATAAATTTGATAGTTATGCCGGGATGAAAATTCAAAAATTCCAGACTGGCAGAGTTGCACTTGTTTCATTTTCTCATTTTATCCATGATATGTATACAGGTTTTCTTGCGCCATTACTGCCCATAATAATTGAAAAATTGTCTTTAACCTTAAGCCAGGCAGGGCTTTTATCCACTGTTATGCAGATTCCAGCTCTGCTCAACCCTTTTATCGGACTGTTTGCAGATAATAAAGGCCTGGCCCGGTGGCTGGTTATTCTTGCCCCAACATTCACGGCCATACCCATGAGTTTCATCTTAAATGCATCATCATACTCTGCATTGCTGGTTCTGGTCTTTTTTGGAGGCATCAGCGTTGCATTATATCATGTCCCTTCACCTGTCCTTGTTGCAAAGTATTCCGGGGAGAAAAAAGGACGCGGTATGAGTCTTTTTATGACGGGTGGAGAATCTGCCAGAACCATAGGGCCCATGATTGCTGTAGCTGCTGTATCATTTCTGGGGGAAGATCATTTTTATATGGTTATAGGATTTGCAGTGTTAACATCAGTTCTGCTTTATTTTACCCTTGAAAAAGAGGAACAAAAGACTTCTTTTAAAAGAAACGGGTCTTTAAAAGCATCATTTCAAGAAATCAAACATGTGCTGATTCCATTGTCCGGCATTCTGGCGGCACGATCCTTTATGCACGCCTCCATGGGGGTTTTTCTCACGGTTTTTGTGGAAAGAGAGACGGGAAGTCTCTGGTATGGCGGAGCGGCCCTTGCCTTGTACGAGGCATTTGGCGTGGCCGGTGTGTTAAGCGCCGGAACCTTCAGTGACTGGCTGGGAAGACAAAGAGTATTGTTCTGGGTATTGATGGTGGCACCCGTTGCCATTTTAATTTTTGTTTTTTCAACGGGCATTTTAAAAATTATCATGTTGGCTATTGTCGGATTTACTGTTCTTTCAACAACACCTGTCATGCTGGCCATTATCCAGGAAAATGCAAAACACAATCCTTCGGCTGCCAATGGCCTGTTTATGATGATCTCTTTTGCTGTCAGATCCATTGCTGTAGTTTTAGCAGGAATAATTGGTGACCTGGCAGGACTTGAGAATATGTTTATTGTAAGTGCAGTCATCGGATTTACTGCAATCCCGTTTTTATTAAAACTGGGCATTACAATTAAGCATATAAAATATGGAGATACTTATGTTAAAAACCAATGAAGACCGGCTTGTTGAATTGGCCATGCAGTGCAAACCAGGACCTCCCAGGATCAGACCAGGCTGGAAGGTGGATTATGAAGGCAAACCCTTTATTCTTCCCAGCATTGGTGGTATTACCTTAAATATTCAGGTGGGAGATTCTGCTTTCGGGCTTGCCGGAGACCATATCGAACCCGGCGTCAGTTGTACGGCAAATGCGGAAAAACCCTTTGAATTTCCCAATAATTCACTCCAGCTTTTGTCCTGTGTGGGCAATGAGGCCATTATTGTATCTGGAGATGCAAAGGGGGAAAAAGGCATTGTTACTGGTCATCATGGCGGCTCAGAACATGTGATGATTGATTTTCCCAAAAAGATTCTCAGTTTGCTAACCTATGATGACAAAATAATGATTCGAACAAAAGGCCAGGGCCTGAAATTGATGGATTACCCGGATATCAGGTTGTTTAATCTTGATCCCGGCCTTTTAAAAAAAATGAAAATAAAAAAGATGACGGATAACAGGCTTAAGGTGCCTGTCACAACCATTGTGCCGGCCCAGTGTATGGGATCAGGCCTTGGTTCAGCCCATGTTGCAGCCGGAGATTATGATATAATGACCAGTGATCCTGGCACTGTTAAGAAATATAAATTAGACAGGCTTAAATTTGGTGATTTTGTGGCATTGCTTGATCATGATAATTCCTATGGCAGGGCATTTGTAAAAGGTGCGATCAGTATTGGC
This sequence comes from uncultured Desulfobacula sp., assembly GCA_964457495.1. GTDB lineage: Bacteria > Desulfobacterota > Desulfobacteria > Desulfobacterales > Desulfobacteraceae > Desulfobacula. Next base: position 36,772 of record CAYWGN010000003.1, on the reverse strand, counting down.
ATTGTGGTTCATTCAGATTGTCTGCTTGCCGGCCATGGACCCGGCATTTCCACTTTGATGACCTGTTCTTTACCCTTGATTGAGCCTGTTCTGGATGCAAAAGCTAACATTGCCGAGCTTTTGCAAATAGGGGCAAAAAGAAAAAAATTTAGTTCAAAAACAATTAAGATGGATTAATACAGTTGAATATAATTAAGAAAACTATCCTTCAAAAAGGAAAAGGCAAGACCAGGAAACAGGCAAAGCTTCAATACCTGTATGAAAAAGAATCATTGTATTTTGCTCAGATTGCCGAAAGTGTAAAAGACATTGCCATAAAAGAACTCAGAAACTTAGGGGCCTACGATTTAAAACCGGTTTTCAGAGGGATATGGTTTAAGGCAACAAAAAAAGATTTTTATAGGATTATATATTTCGCAAGACTTATTTCAAGGATACTGGCACCCCTTGTTTCCTTTGAATGCCATGACAAGGATGACCTGTATAAGGCGGCCAGGAAAATAAGATGGGAAGAATTTTTAACGCCTGAAAAAACCTTTTCCATTATGGCAAATGTATCTGAATCGGAAATTACCCATTCCAATTTTGCAGGGCTGCGGGTCAAAGATGCCATAGCTGATTATTTCAGGGACAGGGCCAACAAAAGACCGAATGTGGATTCAAAAGAGCCTTATATCACCATCAATATACATATTCATAAAAATTTGGCCACCCTTACAATTGATGCTTCGGGCGGGCCGTTGCACAAACGTGGCTACAGGGAAGAATCTGTATCAGCTCCCATGCAGGAGACCGTTGCCGCAGCCATTATCAGATTGTCTGAATGGGATGGAAACCTGCCCTTGTATGATCCCATGTGCGGATCAGGAACGCTTTTATGCGAAGCCCTCATGATGTATTGCCGGATACCGGCACAAATATTTCGAACCAGGTTTGGATTTGAAAGATTGCCTGATTTTGATGCCATTTTATGGGAGCAGATTAAAAAAGAGTCCCAGGATAATTTCAGGGATCTTAAAAAGGGCCTGATTTCGGGAAGTGATGTGTCTGCGCACTCTGTTAATGCTGTTAAAACCAATATTATGGGACTTCATTTCGGCAGTGAAATCAGCATAGAACAAAAAGACTTTCAGGATATTGAATCTATAGATAATAGTGTGATCGTTACCAACCCACCTTATGGTATCCGAATGGGAAAAGAGCAAAATCTTAATAAGTTTTATGAAAATTTTGGTCTTTTTTTAAAAAATAAATGCCGCAAATCAACGGCATTTGTATATTTTGGAGAACCCAGATATATTAAAAAAGTTCCCCTGTCCCCATCCTGGAAACGTCCTTTGAAAATTGGCGGTCTTGATGGCAAACTTGTAAAATACGAATTATATTAAATTCCACTTGAGAATAGTTAAAATATGGAAAAGTCAAATAAGGGTGGACAATACACCTGCAATGAATACAGAGAGGAGATGATCCTTTTGGGATTGCAGAAAAGGCTTTCTTCCAAAGGATTAACCCAGAAAGAAAAAGAAAGCCTTTTAAAGGAGATTGCTAAAGTTGAAAAGCAGATGGGAATAGATTAACTAATTTCCCTTCCATTGCATTCTGGTGCTGTTTTTAATATACTTTAATCAAAAAGATCTTGGGTTAAAATATATCATATCTTTACAAAGGGTTATACAGATGAATACTCCCACTGAATCGACCAAGGCGACTTCTCTCAAACTATATCATGAATTAATGGCCAACAAAGTGGGTGATATTCTTTTGGTATCCTGCCCCTATGATGCATTTATCATGGAGGAGGAAGGCCGTCTTTCAACAAGAATCATAAATGAATACAAGGGGCTTAATCTGTCAAAACCCCCAAGGCTTACATGGGCATCCTCTGCATCAGAAGCGTTTCAAAAGCTTGAGAAGAAAAAATTTGATTTAATACTTGCCATGCCGAGCCTGGATGAAATGGATGTATATTCCTTTGGCGCAAAGGTAAAGCAAAAATATACTGATCTGCCCTTTTTTATGCTGCTTCATAATACCTGCGATATTGATCAATATATTTGTGTGGATAATTCTACAGCCATTGACCGGACATACATCTGGGGCGGGAATGCAGACCTTTTGCTGGCCATTATCAAAAATTTTGAAGATGAAATGAATGTTGCCTTTGATACTGAGAACGCCAATGTCAGGGTGATCATTCTGGTGGAGGATTCACCCTATCATTTTTCCTCCTTTTTGCCCGTGCTTTACAAACAGATAGTGATGCAGACACAGTCTGTTATTGATGAATCCATTAATGAAGAACACAGGCTTTTAAAAATGCGGGGCCGTCCTAAAGTATTGGTTGCCCACAACTATGAAGAAGCCATGACTCTTTTTGAAAAATATAAACCCTTTATGTTATCTGTTTTTTCGGACATGCGGTATCCTAAAAACGGGATATTGGATGAGCTTGCAGGGCACAAACTTTTAACAAAAATTAAAAAAGAAATTCCAGATCTGCCCGTTTTGATTCTTAGTACTGAGGACCATAACCAGGAAAAGACGGCTGATATTCCAGCCGTCTTTATCAATAAAAATTCAAATAATTTAAATGATCAGATTAAAAGTTTTTTTGTTTCCTATCTCGGGTTTGGTGCCTTTGTGTTTCGGTTGCCCAATGGGAAGGAAATTGCCAGGGCCAGTGACTTAAGGTCCATTGAAAAACTTTTGGCTGAAATTCCTGATGAGTCCATTGTATATCATGCCATGAACAATGATTTTTCAAGATGGTTCATGGCCAGAAGTGAAATTGAGTTCGCACTCAGGCTCAAACCTTATACAATCAATGATTTTCCAGACCCCAAAGATATGAAGAAGTTCTTGATTGACAGTATTCATGCCCGGAGGAAGGGATCAAGACAGGGCCAGATTATTGATTTTGATTCTGAAAAATTTGATTCAGACACGGATTTTATGAAAATCGGGACGGGGTCACTTGGCGGGAAAGCCAGGGGCCTGGCTTTTATGGCCTCTCAGATCAGGCGGGACACTTCTTTGCGGGATAAGTTTCCAGACGTGGACATCAGTATTCCCCAGACCTTTGTGATTTCAACGGAAGGGTTTAAAACCTTTATTGAGAAGAATGATCTGGCAAGGCTTCTTGAATTTGATGAGAAATTGGAAGATAACCAGATTGTTGAACAATTTATCCAGGCCAGGTTTCCCGATGTCTTGAGAAAAAGCCTGAGCGCTTATTTGCAAAGTGTCAAATATCCCATTGCCGTCCGGTCTTCCTCTCTTTTTGAAGATGCCCATTATCAACCCTTTGCAGGACTTTATAATACCTATATGCTGCCAAATTCACATCCTGACATTGAAAAACGGCTTGAACAATTGATTATGGCTGTTAAACTGGTTTATGCCTCTACCTATCTAAAGGCACCAAGGTCCTATGCAAAAGCCACCATGCATCGAACCGAAGATGAGGAAATGGCCGTGGTTCTTCAGCAATTGACGGGCATGGCATATAACAACTATTTTTACCCTTCCATTTCAGGTGTGGCCCAGTCCTATAATTTTTATCCCATCTCCCATTTAAAGGCAGAAGACGGGGTTAGCAATATTGCACTGGGCCTTGGGAAAATTGTCATGGAAGGTGGCCGGACCTTAAGATTTTGTCCGAAATATCCCCAGTTTTTACCCCAGTTTTCCGCTTTGAATGATATTCTTGAAAATTCCCAAAAATATTTTTATGCCTTAAAACTCGACGAATTCCCCATTGATGAGAAATCCATATCCGGCTCCACTGAAGATCTTACCCTTGCAAAACTTGATTTAAGTGATGCCACTGATCACAACGTTGTCAGGTTTTTGTCCTCAACTTTTTATGCCCAGGACAATAGGATCAGGGATTCTTTTTCCAATAAAGGATTCCCTGTATTAACCTTTGCTAATATTTTAAAATATAATTCTTTTCCTTTGGCCAAACTCCTTGAAGAGGTCACAAAAATAGGCAGTAAATGGATGGGGTCTTCTGTTGAGGTGGAATTTGCAGTTAATTTGCCCCAGGATGAGAAACTAAAACCTCAATTCTCGTTGCTTCAAATCAGGCCCATGGGGCGGTATAAACAAAACCTGGGTGTTAAAATAGGAAAAAAAGAGATTAAGGAGGCCTTTGCTTATTCTACACTCTCGCTTGGGAATGGAGAATATAAGGATATCTATGATGTGGTGTATGTGGACCCTGAAACCTTTGATTCTGGAAAAACCGGGGAAATCGCAAGAGAAATAAACAAAATTAATGCCTTGTTTAATGGAAGCGGAAAAAAATACGTTTTGATCGGGCCCGGCCGATGGGGATCTTCTGACCGGTGGCTGGGAATTCCCGTGGTCTGGAATGATATTTCCAATGTAGGGGTGATGGTGGAAACAACCATTGAAAGCATTAAAGCTGATCCGTCCCAGGGGTCCCACTTTTTTCAAAATATTACCTCCCTTGGGATCAGCTATATTACCATTTCCAATAAGGGGGACAATTTTATTGATTATGAATTTTTCAGGTGCCAGGAATGTGAAAACACAACAACTTATCTAAAACATATAAAATTTGAAAATCCCATAAAAATTCTGGTGGATGGAAAGACATCACAGGCAGTATTAATGCCCTATAAAAACGAGTCACTGGATGATGTAATGGATGATATTCCAGCCATTAACCATTAGTCATTCACCATTTACCCCAGACAGTTTCTTTGTGATTTTGTCGGCAGCAGCCAGGGTTTGTTCAATAACGGACGGCATTTTTTTCCTGGACATGGACGCCTTAAATCCAACCACCCAGATAGCCAGGACATAGGCACCATAACCTTTGACAGGTGCTACAACGGCTCGGACGCCTGAAATATATTCTTCATCATCCAAGGCAAAGCCATTTTTTCGAACTTTTTCCAATTCTCTGGCATATTGCCCGGGATCAATAATAGTATTGGTCGTGAATTTGACCAAAGGATTTGAGTTTAGATATTTTTGTGCATCTTTTGCTTCCATCTGGGATAAAAATAATTTTCCAATGGCCCCTGCCAGCAATGGAAGGGTTGTGCCAATTGGAGATGAAATTTTAAAATCTTTTCTGGATTCCACAATATCGATAACCGTTACCTTATGAGCGTTTCTGATGCCAAGAAATACAGACTCCTGGCATTGTTCCATCAGTTCTTCCATAAAGGGGCGGGCAATATTTTTAAAATCAAGCCTTTCATAGGCTGATTTCCCAAGTTCCATGAGGGTAATGCCGATGCTATATTTTTTTGAAACAGGGTGGCGTAGAATGGCACCCAGATCCTCAAGGGCGGCAGTGATGCCGTGAACAGTGCTTTTACTTATATCCAAAAGGGTTGAAATTTCACTGATTCTTAACCCCTGGCTGCTTTTTGAAATTGCATCCAGTATAAAAAATGCCTTTTTAACAATGGGGGCCTGATATTTTTTGATCATTGTTCACCATAATGAATTTTTTATATTACAATACAGCTAAAAATTAGCTTGACAACTATATAATAATAATATTTATTATATCCGTGTTCATTATTATGAATTCTATGGAAATGCAATACAAATTTTAACTTTAACAAAGGAGGGTCACTATGGCAGTGGATAGTAATAAGTTGTCAGGTGCCGAAAGTCTGCGTAAAACAAGGACTTATGGTAAGGTTAGATGCCATAATCCAAGCTGTATGGGCAGGCTGGAACCAAACCCCGGGGATAAAATTGTAAAATGCCCGGTTTGTTCCAGTGAATACCGTGTGGAATGGATTAGTCCTGATTTTCCAAGAATCCGTGGACCTGTCTGGGAAGTGAATAAAAAAATTGCCGAAGCAGCATTCAAAAAGAAGATGGAGGGCAAATAATATGGCATTGAATAGAAAAATAGCATATATTAACCTTACCACCAGAGAAATAGAGGTCAAACCCATTCCTCTTGATGTCAGAAGAAAATTCCTTGGTGGTCGAGGGCTTGATGCTTATCTGTTACTGAATCATTCTAAAAAAGGTTGTGATCCTCTGGGGCCGGATAACCCGCTGATAGTAAGCGGTGGTATCCTTACTGCAACCTGTGCATCTGCTACAGCCAGAACCCATGTCATGGCCAAATCACCTTTGACAGGACTTTTAGGTTCCTGCAACATGGGGGGATTTTTTGCGCCTGAAATGGCATGGGCAGGGTTTCATCACCTGGTGATTAAAGGGAAGGCTGAAAAACCTTGTTATCTCTACATACATGATGGTGAAATTGAGATCCGTGATGCAAAAAATATATGGGGTGAAACCACCACAGATACACAATGGGCCATAAGAGACGAGTTGAATGATCAGGAAGTAAAATCCCTTGTGATCGGGCCTGCCGGTGAAAATCTGGTGGCATTTGCCAATGTCATGACGGGGATTAAAAATGCCGGAGGCAGAACGGGCATGGGTGCAGTGATGGGGTCCAAAAACCTTAAGGCAATTGCCTGCAGGGGAACCATGGATATTAAGATTGCCCATCCTATTGAAGCCCTTGAATATAATAAACGGTTCATTGATCAAATTACATCTGCAAAGGTAAACAAAACCCAGGGGACCCTGGGAACTCCTTTTATCTGGGGGGCGACAAACTCCTGGGGAGGCGTTCGTACCCGAAATTTTCAGTATAACCAATGCGAATATGCAGATGATATAGAGCCCGAAGCAATTGATGAAATCTGTGAAGATACAATAGGACCCTATCATATGTCTGCTTGTTTTGGTTGCCAGGTTCATTGTCGTGCACAGTACAGAATTCCTTCCGGCCCTTTAAAGGGCAAATACGATGAAGGGCCTGAGTATACATCCCAGGGCGCATTTGGAAGTGAGACAGATACGCCAAGGGCTGAAACAGTTCTTGTTGGGAACCATCTTGTTGATCAATATGGTATGGATAACCTTGAAACGGGTTCTTTGATTTCATGGGCAATGGAACTCTATGAATTGGGCATTCTTACCAGCAAAGATACGGACGGACTGGATCTTCGATTTGGTAATGATGAAGCTGTTCTTGAAATGATTGAGCGCATTTGCTTTAGAAAAGGTAAAGTTGCCGATGCCCTTGCAAACGGTGGTATTCCAGCTTCTAAAACCTTTGGTAAAGATTCTTTTAATTATCTTATCCAGGTAAAAGGAATGAGCAACCTTCATTCCGATGAAAGGGCCACCCCGGCACTGGCATTGAATATTGCAACCTCTTCCAGGGGATCTGACCATTTAAGAAGCCGTCCGGCAATTGATCTTTATCATTTGCCTGTGGATGTTTTGAGAAAAATATATTCCAGCCCCATCCCCTATGAAGGGCCATTGTCTTCCGAGCATACGGAATACATCGGAAAAGCCTGGCAGGTTTTCTGGCAGGAAAACTGTTATATGGGTGTAGATTGTCTGGGTATTTGCAAGTACCACACCACCTTCCTTGGCGCGACATTGCCAAACTTTGAAGACTGGCCAAAAGTGCTGTACTACAACACAGGCCTTGAATTCACACCTGAAGAATTGTGGGATATTGCAGAACGTTGCAACATGGTAGAAAGACTTTTTAACTTAAGGGAAGGTTTGACACGGGATGACCTTGAAAAAGGCGATATGATCAATCATCGGTATTTTGATGAGCCCTGCAGAAGAGGTGCACCGGACGTTGTCGGAGTAACCATCGACAAAGAAAAATTCACCACTATGATTGATGAATTTTATGAGCACAAAGGTCTTGATCAAAAAGGCAAACCAAAAACAAAAACCCTGAAACGGCTTGGGCTGGAAAATGAACCATCCCATATGCTGTAAGAGTTTGAAAGGAGTATATCATGGAAACAAAGGATAAAGTCCTGATGATAAACCCTGAAAAATGTACAGGGTGCAGGTTGTGTGAACTGGTATGTGCGGTAAAACATGACGGGGTTTCAAACCCTGCCAGAAGCCGTATCAGAGTAATGAAATGGGAAATGGACGGGGTTTATATCCCCATGGCCTGTCAGCAGTGTCAGGATGCGCCTTGTATGAGTGTCTGTCCTGCCAATGCGATTTCCCGCAATGACGAACTTAACAAAATCGAAGTGGATTATGACAAATGTATTGGCTGCAGATCTTGTGTGGCAGTCTGTCCCTTTGGCGCCATGGGATTTAATTCCATTGACAGAAAGGTCTTCAAATGTGACCTCTGTGATGGAGATCCCCAGTGTGTAAGATTCTGTGAAGTTCAGGCGATTGAATATATTGATGCAGATGATGTTGCCATTCTCAAAAAACAGGATGCAGCAAAAAAATTGTATGCTACAAGCCATAAAATTGCTCTGAAAGAAGCATGATTTTATAAGATTTTTCATAAGGATTTAAGATAGTTTGTACTGCACGTTCTGGGAGTAATCCCGGAACGTGCAGTATTGTTTTAGGGATTGTAATAAAACATGCAAGAAAAAAAAAAGAAGCTGGTTATTATCACAGGTTATTTCAAAGAAGAGTCCTATGGGCTTTTAGGCCCCCAGATGGCTGCCACTATAATCAATGCCCATACCAATTTTAAAGCCATTGTTGTGGGGGTGACCAATGAAAATGACATCCGGGATGTAAAATCAGCTTTAAATCATTATTTTGGAGACCAGCAAAAGATAGTGGGATTTTCATCCCTCGGGGGAAGACCCGATCTGTTTGATCTTGCCGGAGAATTAAAAGAACAGGGTGCTGTCACCATTCTTGCCGGTCCCCAGGCAGGGCCGGATTATAAAGGAGAGATGGATTGGCAATCCTATCCCCACCGCTTTAAGGGAGTTTCTGATTGTTTTTCCTTTGCCCTCCAAGGCCCGGCCCAGCAGATTATCCCCATTCTATCATCTGGTTTTGATAAAGACCTATCAAAATTTGACGGGGTGTTATGCAGAGATATTAATGGTCAGATCAATGAAACCCCTTCCATTGCCTGGGATGATACCTGGCTTTCAGACGTTGACTGGCAAACACTTTATGTATTAAAAAAACTTGCCTTTGAACCCTTAACCATTACAACAGCCCAGGTATTGCAGCAGATCGGATGCCAGCATGCAGCAAAACAAAAAAAAATCCGTATTGACTATCCATGGTCGTTACAAAAAAAAAGGGCTGAACCTTCCTTTGTTACCATTTGCCAGAATGGATGCAGTTTTTGTGATGTGGCAAAGGATAAAGGGTATTTAGGAGGGGTGGGCAAGGCAGCATTAAAAGAACAATTATTATGTTTGCCCCAGGGTGCTGACGGCAGGAAAATACCCTTTGAGCTGATCAATGAAAGCCCGCTGTTTAAACTTTCAAAGATTTTTAAGCTGGCAGAAGAACTGGCCATTGAATTGTCCCAGATCAATCTGACCCTGCGGGCTGACTATCTCATAAATGGGCTGAAACCGTTGACTTCAGCACTTGATGTCGCCACAAAAAAGAATGTCAGGATTTTATTGTCTTCCATTGGATTTGAATCCTTTGATGATACGATTTTAAAGAACCTGAATAAAGGCATTGATCGACAGACAAATCTTGATGCCATCAAGGCCATAAGGCAATTAAAATCAAGATATCCCTCGCATTTGGGCTACCTTAAACAAGAAGGAGCCAATCACGGGTTTATCCACCCAACTCCCTGGGATAACTCGGATATTTCCCATGGAATCAATAAAACAATCAGCCTGTACCAGCTGTCAGCCGATATTTTACCCCATCACAGCACGCCCTTGATCATCCATCATGCTTCAGGTCTTGCCGACTGGATAAGGCAGATTGAATTAAAGGAAAATATTCAATTCCAGAGAGTCGGCACCACCATTGGGTGGTGGCAGACAAAGGAAGCGTTTTTATTATGAATATTATCTCAACCATTATTCCAATTTTTATCATCATTTTTTTAGGATTGTTTGCAAAACACAAAGGGTTTATCACACCGGATTTTTTACACCAGGGCAATCGCCTGGTATACTATCTTGCCATTCCAGCCATGATCTTTTCTTCCATTTCAAAAGCGGCTTTAAAAACCCAGATGAATTTTGCAGTGATTTCCATCACGCTGGGTTCTCTGGTTGCTATTATGGCAGTTGCCGTGGGAATATCCCGTTTTTTGAAAATGACAAGGCCTTCAAAAGGATCGTTTATTCAATGTTCATTTCACGGTAATCTTGGTTATATCGGCCTTGCCGTTGCATTCTATTATCTGGGCGACAGCGGATTTGTAAAAGCTGCGATTTTATCAGGGTTTGTGATGATACTGCAGAATATAATGGCAGTCATTATCCTGCAATACCACTCGGGGAACAATAAAGATCGTCCAAAGATATTTGATACCATGAAAAAAACCATGGCCAACCCTGTGATACTTTCAGCCCTGGCAGGCATCTCATTCTCTCTGCTCAATATACCCATGCCCCTTATCCTTGACAGAGCCCTTCAAATTTTAACGGGCATGGCTCTGCCCCTGGCTCTTTTGATTATTGGTGCCTCGCTTTCTTTTGCAAAATTAAAACCACGGTTTTTAAATGTTCTGATATCCAGTTTTTTAAAGGTGATGGTTGCACCTGCCATTGGATTTGTATTGTTCAAGTTTTTTTCTGTTCACCCAAAAGACTATCTTCCAGGATTTATTCTCCTTGCTTCTCCAACGGCAACCCTTACCTATATCATGGCTAAAGAAATCGGGGGTGATCCTGATTATGCAGTGGCAGCCATATCCATCTGCACCATTATTTCAGGTCTGACTTATGGACTGTGGCTCAGTATCGTATAAAACTTTGCAAATCATGATTTCAGGATCATCCCCATGGTTTCGGCATCAATATTGCCGCCGCTTAAGATAACCCCTACCTTCCCCATTGGCATAACCTTTTTGTTTAAAAGGGCTGCAAGTCCGAGGGCTCCGGAGGGTTCCACCACAAGTTTCATGCGGAAAAATAAAAATTGTACAGCGTGAATAATATCTTTTTCCGAAACTGTTACCATATCGTCAACATTTTCCAATATCAAAGGAAAGGTTATCTTTCCAAGGGATGAGGTTCTTGTGCCATCGGCAATGGTATCGGGATTTTGAACACTGTGAAGTATCCCAGTTCTAAATGACCTGCAGGCATCATCTGCAAGTTCTGGTTCTACACCAATAACTTTGCAGTCAGGGTTTTTGCCTTTTGCTGCAATGGCACAGCCGCTTAAAAGGCCTCCACCACCACACGGGGTTAACAGCATGTCAAGGGAACCGGCCTGGTCAAACAATTCCAGGGCAGCCGTTCCCTGGCCTGCAATGACATCTATATGGTCAAATGGCGGGATCATTGTCAATCCCTGTTCTTGTTGGATTTTTAATGCAATATCTTCCCGGCTTTCTCTCTTATGATCATATTCAACCACAATGGCGCCATACTCTTTTGTTGCAGCAAGTTTTGTTGCTGGTGCGTTTTTCGGCATGACAATGGTTGTTTCAACATTGAGCATCTTTCCCACAAGGGCAACAGCCTGGGCATGGTTTCCCGAGGAATAGGTGATGACTCCTTTTGATTTTTCCAGGGCACTCAATTTTGAAATGCTGTTAAAAGCACCCCTGAACTTGAAGGCACCTATTTTTTGAAAGTTTTCACACTTTAAGTAGATGTCTGCCTCCACAAGTTTGTTTAAGCTGCCCGAGGTCATTACAGGGGTATGATTGGCATGGCCCTTTAATCTTTCAGCGGCATTTATAATATGTTGAAACATGTATGCACTCCCTAAAATTTATGATTTGGAAGGCCATTATTTCAGGTTGCGAAAGAGATGTAAATATTTTTAGTGTGTATTTTTTTAAAAAATAAAAAATCTTGTATTTGCTTTAAAAAAATAGTTGGTTTAACTTAAAGATAGTTTTTTTTATAGTAAATATCATATTGTGCTCTTAAGGCAGATAAAATAGCAGTTGAGTAATTTGTTAAGGATTTTTTAAATGAAATTTTTCAATGATTTTTCAAAAACGTCAATGGGGATAGATACCTGCGTTACAACCATTGACTCCCATACGGAAGGGGAAACCACGCGCCTGGTCGTTAATGGCCTGGGGGATATCAAAGGAAAAACCATGATGGATAAGCTGGATTGGTTTAAATCCAGATATGATCATATCCGGTGTCTTTTGACAAAAGAACCCCGAGGGTCCAAAGAAATTCTGGCAGCAGTGCTGACTGAGAATGTCACCAGGACAGCAGCGTTTGGATTGATTTATATGGATGCCAAGCGGTATCCATATCTTTGCGGGCATGCAACCATTGGCGCCATAGCAACCCTGGCAAGAACCGGTTTTCTATCCCTTTCCCAGGGAGAAAATTTTGTACGGGTGGATACCCCGTCCGGGCCTATGGAGGCAAGGGTATTTGTTCATGGGGATACGCTTAATTCTGTGGCGATCAATATGGTGCCCTCCTTTGTTTATGATACGGGTCAACAGATTGAAGTGCAGGGGTTTGGAACAATAAAGGTGGATCTTGTATGTACTGGCGGTTTTTTTGCCATGGTGGATTCAACTCAGATCCCCATGGAACCGGTTCTGGAAAACAAGGCATTTTTAACGGATCTGGGCATGAAAATTATTGATGCTGCCAATGAGCAGCTTAACGTGTCCCATCCTGTCAGACCCGATGTCAGAACCATTGATGTGACAGAATTTTATGATTCAAAATATGATAAAGGATGCGCCTCTGGCAAGGGCATGGTAATTTACGGAGAATCCCATGTAGACAGGTCTCCCTGTGGGACGGGCACGGCAGCTAAGCTGACCCTTCTCCATCATTATGGAAAAATCAAAATGAATCAGAGATATATTAATTACAGTCCTCTGGGGACATCTTTTGAGGCAATGATTATCAAAAAAGAAAAAATTGGGTCTGTGGACGGGTTTATTGTGCAGATTAAAGGTATGGCATATTTAACGGGTCTTCATCATTTTATCATTGAAGATGATGACCCTTTTCAAAAAGGATTTATCATGTAATGAAAGCTACCGCAGATATTATTTTACATAATGGCACGATTCAAACCCAGGATGATGGTCATCCAATGGCCCGGGCCGTTGCCATATCAGGCAACCGGATTTTAAGTGTCGGGTCTGATTGGGATATTTTAGGCCTGGCATCGGAAAACACGCAGATGGTGGATCTGGGTAACCGGCTTGTGTTACCCGGATTTACAGATACCCATTTTCATTTTTATGAATGGGCATTGAACTATGACAGCATTGATTTTTCAAAGGTTCTCTCTTTTAAGGAAATGGAAGAAGCTGTTTCAAAGAAGGCTTTGGCCGTGGGCCCTGGAAACTGGGTATTGGGCCAGGGGTTTAATGAGTCTGATTGGCCGGAAAAGAAAATGCCGGATCGCCATGATCTTGACAGGATTGCACCCCATAACCCGGTGTGTATCTGGCGGTGTGATCTCCATCTGGCTGTTGCCAATTCTCTTGGCTTAAAGCTTGCTAAAATCAATTCCACAACTCCTGATCCCAAAGACGGTGTGATTGCAAAGGATGCCTCGGGTCGTCCCACAGGTGTTTTAAAAGAACTTGCCCCAAATCTGATCCGGAATGTTTTACCCAGGCTTTCCCGGGAAGCCGTGCTTGAAAATATGCAAAAGGCCATAGGAGACGCCCATGGACTTGGGCTGACATCGATTCATGATATTCGGCTCATGGGAGGACTTGACGGAAAAGATGCCTTAAAAGCTTGGCAGCACCTGAGACAGGAAAATAAACTTCATATCCGTTGCCATGTGGCACTCCCCGGTGAAATGACAGATCAGGCAATTGGTTTAGGACTTTGTACAGGGTTTGGAGATGATTTGTTGAAGATAGGGTTTTTAAAGTTTTTTTCTGACGGTGGCATGGGCGCAAGAACTGGCTGGATGATGCAAAAATATCTGGATGCTGAATATGGGATGCCCTTAACCCCCGTGGAAGACATTGAAAAAGCTGCATTAAAAGCAGATCAGGCAGGACTAAGTGTTATGGTGCATGCCATTGGTGATAGGGCCAACAAAGAAGTTATAGACATGTTTCAACGCATTGAAAGCAAGGGTCAAACCCAGTGCAGGATTCCCCATAGAATAGAACATGTTCAGATGGTTCTGCCGGAAGATCTTGAACGACTTTCAGCGTTGAAAAACATGGCAGTCTCCTGTCAGCCCAACAATTTAAGCCTTGATATTTCCATGATTGATGCCTGTGCTGGGCCCCGGGGAAAATATGCCTATAACCTGAAAAGTATTTTAAAACAGGGTATCCCCTTGATGCTCAGTTCTGATGCGCCTGTGGCAGATCCCAATCCTCTGGCAGGAATTTACTCTGCTGTTACCAGAAAAAGAATGGATAAGACCCCGGAAAAGGGGTGGTACATGGATCAGGCGCTCAGTGTTGAAGAGGCAGTTAAGGCGTATACGATCACCCCGGCTGTGGCTTCCGGAACAGGAGATCAACTGGGATCCATTTCAAAAGGCAAGCTTGCGGATGTGATTGTTCTTGATCAGGATATCTTTAAGATTGATCCTGATGGGATTGCAGATGCCCGAGTGGAGTTAACCCTTTTTGATGGAAAAATTGTTTATGAAAGATGATTCATCACAGATGACCCTTGCCTATCTTACGACAATTTTTGACCGGTCGGCTGATGGCTTGATGATCTGTGACGCTGAAGGAACAATCCTAAAGCTTAATCGTGCGGCTGAAATCTTAAACGGGGTAAAGGCTTCTGAGGTATTGGGAAAAGATGTTAGAACCCTTGTAAAAGAAGGACAGATTGACAGGTCAGCCACCCAGGAAGTCCTTGAAACAAAACGCCAGGTCAGTGTGATTCAGACGACACCGCGGTCAGACTACACCTTGCTGGTTACTGGAACCCCGGTTTTTGATGATGATCATAATCTTTCTTTTGTTGTTGTAAATGAACGGGATATTTCTCTTATCGAAAGCATGAGAAAAGAGCTTGCGCTTGTAAGGCAGGAATCTGAAAAAATAAAGGATGAGTTGACTGAGTTAACCCTGCTTGAATTAAAAGAGAATAATATTGTGGCCCAGAGCGATTCAATGAAACAGACACTAAAGCTTGCCTTAAAACTATCTGCTATTAATGCTTCCAATATTCTGATCCAGGGGGAATCAGGTACAGGCAAGGGGTTGCTGGCAAAATTTATTCATAAACACAGGGCAGGGAGCAGGAAACCGTTTATTCAGATTAATTGTGCGGCCCTGCCTGAAAATCTTTTAGAGGCCGAATTGTTCGGGTATACAAAGGGAGCATTTACCGGAGCCAGTGAAAAGGGAAGGATCGGATTGTTTGAATTGGCATCCGGGGGGACGCTTTTCCTTGATGAAATCGGAGAAATGTCCATCGGGGTGCAGGCCAAGCTGTTGCAATGTCTGGATGATCATGAAATTATGCCTATTGGCGGTACCGTTCCAAAAAAAATAGACTGCTCGATTATTGCCGCCACAAACCGGGATATTGACACACAGACATTCAATAAGAAGTTCAGACTGGATCTTTTTCACAGGCTTAATACATTTACGCTTTTGATCCCACCATTGAGAAATCGACCCGAGGATATTCTTGAGCTGGTTAGAATCACCCTGAAAAAATACAACAAACGATACAATCGCAGAGCACGGATCGGTTATAAGGCTTTTGAGACACTTCAAGCCTATAACTTCCCGGGGAATGTCCGGGAACTCATAAATATAATTAAACAGGCCATTGTTATGTGTGACAGACGGTCTTTAGATGATTATCTGGTAAAAATGTTAAACAAGACCAAACCCCTTGGAACAAAAGTGGAACCAATGAAAGAAGGTAGCACTCTTTCGGATAAAATATGGGCCGTTGAAAATGAAATGTTGATGCAGGCAGCGATGAAATGTCTTACCACCAGGGAGGCAGCCAGGTTTTTGGGGATCAGTCAGCCATCTGTGGTCAGAAAATTTAAAAAGCACGGACTTGCTATTACAAAAAAGTAGCGTCGATCCGTTTTTGTATCAGGCATGTGGATAAGCCTTTCTTTTAAGGGTTTGGATAGCTATAAATCTGATTCATTTTTAAATCGTATTATATATTCAATTATTTTAAATATTTAGCTGTGTATATGTGATTTATAAGTGAATCAAATATAATCTGGCTCTGTCTATTTGTATGTTTATTAATAAAACTTTCTTTTATTTTCAAATAGTTATAAAATTATTCAAGACACTGGTACAAAGATTGCTATAATAAATAAATTTGCATGCAGCGAAAATTGTATGAGCGCCATAAAATTATATAACAAGATATTGATTTATGGGGCCTGTTTATCAAGATGTAATATGTGACCGGCAAAGAGGGGCTAAGCATTTGGATGTTCTTTGATGGTCTAAAAAAATGGGGGGGGTATTTGCCTCAGGGAAAACCAGGTACATATGTTTTTCATTAATATATTACGATCAAGGTTTAAAAAATAATCAGGCCATAAATACTAATAGTTTTAATTATTTAATTAGGGAGGTGTGCATGAAATTTAAAAGGATAGTTTCGATCATTTCCATCTGTATTGCTATCATGTTTTCTTCAACAGTGATAGGGCATGCAGGAAAAGCGGATGGACAACTGCGAGTGGGCTGGAGCCAGGAGCCACGTACTTTGAATCCCATGGGCTATGATACTGTTCAGGGGGGCACGATTATGCGCAGTATGCTCTACGATACTTTGTTGGGGATCAACAATAAACTTGAAGTATCACCCATGCTGGCAAAATCATGGAAAGTAAGCGACGATGGTATCGTCTGGACGTTTGATA
This sequence comes from uncultured Desulfobacula sp., assembly GCA_964457495.1. Taxonomy (GTDB): domain Bacteria; phylum Desulfobacterota; class Desulfobacteria; order Desulfobacterales; family Desulfobacteraceae; genus Desulfobacula. Next base: position 19,951 of record CAYWGN010000003.1, on the reverse strand, counting down.
TAGTGACGAATGCAAAATGGCATGATGGTCAGGCACTCACCAGCGAGGATATTGCATTTACGTACAAATATATAATTGACAACAAGATCCCGAATTATATCAATTACCTTAAAAACATCGAGAAAATAGAAACTCCGGACCCAAAGACATTGGTGCTCACATACAAACAACCCATTGCAACCACGGCATCGGACCTAAGCGACGTGTTTATAGTGGCCAAGCATAAGTGGGAAAAAATCCCGGGAGAAAAAGCGGTTAAGTATGACAATGTTACCCCTTTGGGTTCAGGGCCTTTTATGCTTAAAACCTGGAAGAAAAATAATTACATGAGCTTTACAAGAAATGATTCTACCTGGCGAACACTGCCTCATTTGAAGCAAGTTGTTTTTTCTTATTTTTCATCGCCGGATCCCATGATGATGTCCCTTAAAAAAGGGGATATTGATGTAATCGGATCTGAATTGACCTCGATCGCTGCCATGGCACTGTCTCGGGACGAAAATATAAAAATTGTAAAAACGCCTAGCCTTTACTACCGACATATATGCATCAATAGTTCGGATTTTGGAAAAGGACACCCGGCACTGCGCGATCCAAAAGTACGGCGCGCTTTGGCAATGGCCGTCGATAAAGAAAAACTGGCCAAAATCATACACTCCGGATATGCACGGCCGGGGTTATCTGTCGTAATGGATGCAATACCTTATTTTTTCAATAATCAAATATCCCCTTATCCATTTGATCTGAAAAAAGCAGCCAGTCTGCTTGATGAGGCGGGTTGGAAATCCGGGTCTGATGGGTTACGACAGAAAGACGGTGTGCAACTAAAAATAAAATTGTTAGTGATTACAAGGTGGCCGGAAGAAATGAGAGCAGCTGAATTTATCCGCAGTTGGTGGAAAAATATCGGTGTCGATCTGACCCTGCAATCTGCTGATGCAGGAACGATTCTTGCCGAACTCTTCCCTGATTATAAGCAGGATATGTATTTATGGGGTTTTTCAGGACAGCCGGATCCCAATTTCTCATTATCGATTTATATGTCATCTCAAGTTCAAAAGTGGAACGGTGCCGGATATAAGAACCCTGAGTATGACACGCTTTTCGAGCAACAAATCCGTGCTGTAGATCCGAAAGAAAGGCAAAAACTTATTTATAAAATGCAAGAAATACATTATAGGGATTCTCCCTCAATCGTCTTGTATTACATGTCTTCCATCGGTGCATACCGATCCGATTATCTGGAAGGGTTTGATGAAGAAATGCCGGGAGGTGTCATTTCCGCTTTGAATCGTGACAATTTTGTGGGCGTGAAATTTAAATAGAATACTGTCAGGGGCATTTCCCGTCTGGGAAATGCCTTTACAATACTGGCTAATTAATCAAGCCAAATTACATAGAATTTTTTTGATTCAAAAAGGCGGCATCCATATCAATGAAAAGCAAAAACTATTTTGTAAAACGAATTGGATATTCCCTGCTTACACTCTGGATGATATTAACATTGAATTTTTTTTTGTTTCGCATGCTTCCAGGTGATCCCATCCGTTTACTATTTTCCGATCCCCGGGTACCAATTGAAACCTTAGATAAATTAAAAGCCCAGTATGGTCTCGACGGTTCTTTGCTACAGCAATACGGTCTATATTTAGCCAATGTCGCTAAAGGGGAGTTGGGCACCAGTTTTGTTTACAATACCCCGGTTTCAGAGATACTGGCCGAGCGCTTGGTCAATACCGTAATACTTCTGCTTCCTGCCACAATTTTATCAATTTTAATGGGTTGCAGTTTAGGAATTATTGCCGCTCTAAAAAACGGAAGGACAGCAGACTTTATTTGTCTGTCCTTATCACAATTGCTGTGGGCGACCCCCGTGTTTTGGCTGGGGTTGCTTTTTATGCTATTTGCGGGGAATCTGTTGCCCCTGGCAGGTATGGAGACGGCTGGAGCCAGCTTTGATTCCTGGTGGGCCAGAGCCATGGATATTGGAAGGCATATGGCAATGCCCATGATAACCTTGAGTCTGGTAATGCTGGGGCAATACGCTATTATCATGCGCAACTCTTTAATTGATGTACTCACGGAAGACTACATGCTTGTTGCAAAGGCCAAAGGGTTTTCAAGGACCCGGCAATTGTTTTCTCATGCTTTGCCAAATGCAGCTTTACCCGTTATGACGCTGGCCGCCATGAATCTTGGTCTTCTCATCGGCGGTGCCATCCAGACGGAAACTGTATTCACATGGCCCGGGGTGGGACGTCTGGTATTTGATGCCCTGATTAGTAGAGATTATCCGGTTTTGCAAGGGGCATTTCTGGTTATATCCGTCTGCGCCTTAATCGCAAACCTGATGGCTGATTTGCTATATAAACAAATTGATCCACGGCTTGAATTGTAAAGGATATTCAATGATTATAGAAGGTGCTTTTTCAACTATAAAGCAAATTAATAAAATGGGAATGGTCGGAATGGTAATGCTGCTGGCATTAATCGGCATAGCCGTGTTCGCACCCTTTCTGGCACCGTATGATCCATATGATTTGACGGATTTGGGAGAAATAATGCAAGGCCCGGATGCCAGACATTGGCTTGGAACAGATGAAATTGGACGGGATTTATTTTCACTTATTATCTATGGCGCCCGGATTTCTCTATTGATTGGATTTTCCTGTGCCTTTATTTCCATTTTTATTGGTACGATAGTAGGATTGCTTTCCGGTTATTTTGGAGGATGGCTGGATGATGTGTTGATGCGCATAACGGATTTGTTTATTGTCATTCCCAGGCTTCCACTTGTTTTAATAACGGTGGCAGTTTTGGGCCCAAGCCTTTTCAACACAATTCTGGTTATAGGTGTTCTAATCTGGGCAGGTACGGCTCGCATTATTCGCGTCCAGACCATGAGCCTTAAAAAACGACAATTTGTCGATAGGGCCCGTTCGCTCGGAGCCAGCCATTTTCATATTGTGCGGCGACATATTCTTCCAAATGTCATGCCCTTGGTATTTGCTAACACTGTTTTAGTGGTAGCCACGTCAATTTATCTGGAGTCTACTATCAGTTTTTTAGGCCTGGGAGATCCGACTCACATAAGCTGGGGAATGATTTTGCATTATGCCTTTGTTAGCCTTGCCATGACATTTGAAGCCTACTGGTACTTGGTCCCGCCCGGAGTTATGATTATTCTGGCAGTGTTGTCGTTTACTATGTGTGGTTATGCTTTTGACGAAGTGCTTAATCCGAGGTTAAGGCGTAGACAATGAGAGATGATCCCTATTTTTACGTAAAAGATTTAAGTGTCGAGTTTCAACTGGGCAAAAATTACTATACGGCTGTTCATCAAATTTCATTTGACCTGAAAAAGGGCGAAACCTTTGGGTTGGCAGGAGAATCAGGGTGTGGAAAATCAACGGCTGCCATGGCCATAATGAGAATGTTGCAGGACAATGCAAGGATTCGAGAGGGAACGGTATGGTTTCAGGGTCGAGATATTTTATCGCTGAATCAAGCGGAACTCCGCGAATTATGGTGGAAAGAGATGGCAATGATTTTTCAAGCAAGCCTGAATTCATTGAATCCGGTTAAAAAGGTGGGGCAGCAGATTTTAGAAGTGCTTACCGTTCGTGAAGGGATGAATAATAAATTGGCATGGGAAAGGGTCGAGGAATTATTTACACTGATTGGAATTCAACCGGAGCGTGCAAGAGACTATCCCCACGAATTCTCAGGAGGTATGCGCCAGAGAGTGATGATCGCCATGGCCATCTGTTTAAATCCGTCCCTTATTATTGCCGACGAATGCACCACTGCCCTTGATGTTATGATTCAAGCCCAAATAATGAATCTGATGAAGGACCTTAACAAAAAATTCAATCTTTCAATGATTTTTATCAATCATGATCTATCTTTGATATCTGATGTCTGCGACCGGGTGGCAATGATGTATGCCGGTCGGATTGTGGAATCAGGGCCGGTAAGCGATGTTTTTTTAAATCCGGCCCACCCTTACGTTCAAATGCTTATAAAGGCATTGCCGAGCATGGAACAAGGTACAGCACAGCTCTTACCAATTCCAGGCGTGCCGCCACGCTTGAAAGAAATATCTGCAGGATGTTCCTTTCTGCCTCGGTGTCCCTATGGGGATAAGGGGTGTTCCCTTGAAGTTCCCCCATCTGTTGAAATAGCTCCAGGCCATAGTGCGGCATGTTTTAAAATTGATCGATTATCTATATAGGCTGTCTTTATGAAGAAATCTCTTTTCCATGTTAATGATTTGAATGTGTGGTTTTCAGCTCGCAAAGGATTTACCCTTTTTCAACGGAATCGCCCCCAAAAATTTATCAAGGCCGTTGACGGGTTGTCATTCGACCTTTTTGAGGGGGAGACCCTGGCTATTGTTGGAGAAAGTGGATCCGGAAAAACAACGGCTGCAAGAGCATTCATGGCGCTGATGCGTGAGGCTCGAGGAGAAATCAGCTTTGAAGATCGAAATATACTTGCAGGCAGTCGGGCCGGGCGCATTGATTTACGCACCAAGATACAGATGATTTTTCAGGATCCTTTTGATGCCATGAATCCACGGGAAACAATTTTCAAAATTGTTTCCGAACCACTTTCAATTCACAGAAAAAATCTCAGTGTAAATGATCGGCGTGAAATTGTATTTCAAGCCTTAAGGGATGTTGGATTAACGCCCCCGGAAGACTTTGAAAAAAGGTTTCCACATGAATTGTCCGGCGGTCAGAGGCAAAGGGTTCTAATCGCTGGGACTCTGGTCCTTGAACCGGTTTTGATTATTGCAGATGAACCGGTTTCAATGCTTGATGCGTCGTTGAAAGTGGAAATACTGAATCTGTTAGCTGATTTAAGAAAAAAACGTAGCCTGACCTATTTGATGGTAACCCATGATTTGGCTTTAACCCGCTACATTGCAGACCGGATTGCCATCATGTACCTGGGAAAAATTCTTGAAATCGGACCGGCCTTATCCGTATTAGATCGGCCCTTGCACCCTTATAGCCAGGCCTTGATCAAAGTTGTCCCGACCCTGGAAAATGCCGGGAAGAAAAAAACCGTATTAACGGGTGAAATACCGCATCCTTCTGACATCCCTAAGGGCTGCCGTTTTCATCCTCGTTGTCCTCAATCCACAGACCTCTGTCGTGTTCAAGAGCCGGAAACAAAAGAGATAGTACCCAATCGGTTTGTTCACTGTCATAATGTCCAGCCCAGGGTGGAGCATACAAATAATTAGTATTTTTCGGTCGTTTTAAAAATATCGAGATTTTCTTTAAAATTAGACAAGATTAGGACAAAACAACTGGAATTCTCCAACAATATATAGAAAAAAGGAAAGGTAAATGTTTGATACACTTATCCAAAATGCACGAATTGTAGATGGTACTATGGCTCCTTGGTTTAAAGGTGATCTGGCCATTGAAGGAAGCAAAATAGCAGCCCTGGGCAACCTTCAGCACAAGAAGGCGTGCCGTGTAATTGATGCAAAAGGATTGGTATTGTGCCCCGGTTTTATAGAGGTTCACGGTCATTCTGATGCTTCACTTCTCATTAACCGTTTGGCCGAGAGTTCAGTTCATCAAGGTGTGACAACGGAATGTACTGGTAATTGCGGTGACAGCCTATTTCCGATAAATTCTAAAAATTATGATCGCATCAAAAAACATTTCACCGCCTTTCTGCCGGATTATGATATTGGTTGGTCTGGTTTATCCCAGCTCAAGGCTGTATATGCGGATCCGGGAATCGCTGTCAATGTTGTTCCTCTGGTCGGGCACAATACTATCCGCGCGGCTGTCAAAGGATATAGTATGGAGCCAGCCACCCCAAATGAAATTATGCAAATGGTTTCGTTAATCAGACAAGCCATGGTTGAAGGTGCAGCTGGTTTTTCGACAGGTCTTGAGTATCCTACAGGAAGCGCCGCTGATACCCGTGAATTAATTGACCTGGTCAAACCCGTGGCTGAATATGGCGGACTGTATGCGACGCATATCCGCAATCGTGATTTGAAATATTTGGAAGCGGTCAACGAAGCCATTGAAATCGGACAAAGTACCGGCGCCACTGTTCAAATATCTCACAATGTGGCTAAAATCGGAGCCCCGGAAGGTATCATGTCTAAAGTGCTGGAAGCCATCGAAGACGTACGCCGTTCTGGTTTGGACATTGCTTTTGATGTTGGTGCCTACCTTGGGGGGCAGACAACACCACTGGCATCCTTACCCCCGTGGGCATTTGAAGGAGGTCCGCAGGAAACTCTCCGTCGCCTTGCTGATCCGGAGTGTCGCAAAGAAATGAAAGCATATGAATATCCAATATGGCGCGTCATAAAACTTAATATGTGGGGCAATGTCCGCCTGGCAGTATCTTCAAAAAATTCTCATTTGGTAGGAAAAACGTTTGAAGAAATTGCTCAGGAACAAAATAAGGATCCCTATGATGTTCTTTTTGATCTTCTCCTTGACGAAGGAATCGAGTTTCCCAATCTTATGTGGGAGGGTGAAATCTATAAACCGGAAGACCGGGATATGGTATTGAAACATAGACTGGCTTCAGTGTGCTGTGATGGGCAGGCACTCGCACCTTACGGACCTTTATCAAAGACAGAATATCATCATGCTTATTCTTGGATAGCATACCTATTTAGATATCATGTGCGTGAACGTAAGCTTTTAACATTGGAAGAGGCCATACATAAAGTCACGGCAGCTTCTGCCGCTCGATTGGGTCTTGTTGACCGCGGTGTTATAAAAAAAGGATTAGCAGCAGATCTGGTTATATTCGATCCAGACACGATAACGGATAGAGCAACTTTGCAAAAACCGGATTTATACCCCGATGGTATCAACTATGTTTTTGTCAATGGTCAACTAACTATCGAAAGGAATACGCATACCGGAACTCTTTCCGGGAAGGTACTTCTTAGGTCAGGTCATTGAGATAAATAAGGTTCTTAAGGGCCCTGTCAGCATTGCTGTATCCATAGATATTTTATCAATAGGGGAATCCGGTACAGGCAAGGGGTTATCGGCAAAATTTATTCATAAGCACAGGGCAGGCCGCAGCTTTTTTAGGGATCAGCCAGCCTTCTATTGTAAGAAAATTAAAAAAGTATGGTGTGAGTATTACAAAAAAGTAATTTTAAGGAAGTGACTCATATGTGTTAACCAATTATTGGTTTATACCAAACATTCATACTCTCAATTTTTCCAGAGATATTTGTATTATTTTTCAACCTGCCACCAAATTGATATCCTGCTTTACTAAATGTGATATTCATTCCAGGCGACAGGGCTCGGGCAATTGTGTAGGCAGTTTTAATATTTTTTTTCTTTATATCATTTTCCATTCCGGCAAGAAGATATTGACCAAAATCATTTCCCCGCCACCCAGGAAGTGTTGCAAAATCGGTCATTTCAACATTAGCATCCTCTTCATTCACTTCTGCAGATGAAATTGCCGCCAATTCACCATCTTTTTCAATGCAAAAATAATTGATATTACTTAGCATTGTTTTTAAAAGATAGTCAGGGTTGTGAATTGGAAATGGATAAGAAGGGAAAACTTCTCTGTATATTTTTGCCATAACCGATACATCTGTTTTATTACACTTGCGTAAAATGAATCGATTCTCCAAACAAGATGCTTTAGCTTCTGTCTTTTTTGCTAAAGCCGTTTTCAAAGTATTCTCTATTTTATCAATACAGGTTTCCCTGCTGCGTTCATCGTTTAGATAAAATCCCATGAATACTGCAGTTTCTTTTCCTGAAAAAAAACCTGGAATGATGGCTTCTGCCAAAAACCCGGCATTAAAAAACAGAGTTGCTGCATTTGCCGGTATTTTTATAAATATTTTTGAATATTTGTTTGTATAAGCCAAATCAACAAGTTCATAAGGGAACTTGGCCGATGGCAATTTATTTGATTGCATCAAATACACACGATCATTATGGTGCCCGTGCTGAATAATACTTCCTTTAAAATTTTCTATTTTATCGTAAGGCATAATCCTATTCCTTTATTTGTCTGTTTTCTGCCCGAATAATTACACCTGCTTATTTAATATTTCGTTTATGATCGAATTATACATATTAATTCCCGGTTCGATTAATTTTTCAGGGAAATCATAGTTTGAAAGATGTAAATCAGTATGGTCCGGCCCAAAACCTAACAAAAAGAATGCCCCCCCTTTTTTGCAGGTATTAATTAAATAGCCAACATCCTCTCCACCTCTAAGAGAGGTATCCATATGTTTAATATTAATATTATTTTGGTTTGCAGCGTTTTTAACAACCTGACAACAATATTCATCATTAATACAGGCAATAGCATCATCAGTATAAAAAATCCTCCATTTTTTCAGATTCTCTTCTTTTGCAACCGTATTGATATATTTTTCAATTTGACCTGTTAAATCATTTAGTACCTCATCCTTATATGCCCGTAAAGTTATAGCAATATGTGCATCGCCAGGTGCAGTACCATAGCCGGCTTCTTTTCCCAAAACAAAGTGTACAAGCGTGGCCATGGAAAAATCATCAAAGTCAATGTTATCCGGTCTTTGTAACTCATATATTTTTGATATGATTTTTGTTGCAGCATTGTAGGGACTTATGCCGGTTTCCGGTCGAGAAGAATGGACACCAATACCTTCCAAATTAATAAGAGCAGTTGTGACAGCAGGAGTCATTTGACCTGAACGAAGTAAAATTTGATTTTCTTCTTCAGAGTAAAAGTTATGAATTGCAAATAAATAATCAGGAGTGATTTGGCTATATTTTGGATCGTTAACAACCTTTTTTGCACCCTTCACTGTCTCTTCCGCAGGTTGAAAGAGTAAGACCACCCGGCCTGTTTTCGGTTTGTTTTTTTGTAATATATTCCCTAAACCGGCAACCATAGTAGTATGACCATCATGACCACATTTATGGCTGACATTTGGAGTTTTAGAAGCATATTCAAAATTATTTTCTTCATGAATAGGCAAGGCATCAATATCGGCTCTAAATACTATAGTAGGCCCGGAATTAATACCATTATAAACTGCAGCTAAACCGGTTCCGCCTAAATTTTTGATTATTTTATCAGGGGAGAATTTAGAAATAAAGTTCAATATTTTTTTTTGAGTTTTATACTCTTTTCCGGAAAGCTCAGGGTTTTGGTGTAAATCCCTTCTAAACTGAATTAATTCATCCAGGTTTTCAATCTTCATCTATGTTTAACCTCGCTAATTTATAGCCCTTACTAAATAAACCCCATGATTATCTATATAGCAATTTTCTGATTCCGCACAAATTCATAATCCTGAATATGTTCTAAGGTAGGAACTTGTTTTGTGTCAAGACAATACTGATTTATGACAGATTTTGAGCATGGTTCACCAACAATTTCAAAGCTCATTGAAAAAAGCATGGCATCAATATTATAAAATAAGTAATATCGATTCAATTTTAAATCAATATCTTTTTAACCCTCTATATACAGCCAGTTTGGCGGGTTGTCTTATGATTCATTTTTGAGTCATAATAAATGTTGAGTCATTTCAAATAGTTAAATGATTAGATGCGATTCGACAATGAATCAAAAAATTATATATATCAGGACTAAAATAATATATAATTAAAATTATCAATTGTTTTCAAATACTTAAATAATTATTCCAGAACTATGGTATGGAATTTGCTTTGTTATAGTATTGGCATATATTTGTTGTTTTTTCAAAAAATTAAAACTGATTCAAGAAACAGGACTTTGATTTATGAAAGAAAAATTATGGAAACCCTGGTTACTTTTATCACCATCTTTGTCCGCTGTATTTTTTCTACTTGTTATTCCGATATGTTTTGTGCTTGTTTATAGTTTCTGGCTAAGGGCACCAAGTGGTCAGGATATCCCCGCCTTTCAGTTTGGCAATTACGCTAAATTTTTTGAAGATTTTTTTTATCCTTCAATTTTATTGAAAACCCTCAGAATTGCCCTTGAAACAGTTTTTATATGTCTTGTCATGGGATATATACCGGCTTATTTTTTTTACAAAACAAAATCACGGCTCAAACCATTTCTAATGATTTTAGTGTTGCTGCCTTTCTGGATAAGTTTTATTATCCGTACATTGAGCTGGATTAATATTCTCGGGGATTCAGGACTGATAAACCATGTATTAATAAAGATTGGCCTCATACAGGAACCTCTTGCCATGCTTTATAACGAAGGCGCAGTCATCATGGGACTGTTACAATACCTGCTCCCATTTATGATTTTAAATATTTACGTCAGCCTTGACGGCATTGATAAAAGTCTAGCTGAGGCTGCAAAAAGTCTTGGATGCACGGAATGGCAGGCATTTAGAGAGGTTACCCTGCCATTGAGCCTTCCCGGCGTGAGTGCAGGATGCCTTCTTGTTTTTGTTTTAACCTGTGGCACGTATCTGCCGCCAATGATCCTTGGAGGTCCCGGGGATGAAATGATCGCCAATCTGATTTTTAAAAGAATAATAGGCACACTTGACTGGCCTTTTGGTTCGGCTATCAGTGCAATTTTGATGATTCTGTTGATGATAATAGTATATACATATAACCGGTATATGGGTATCAACCAGATATTTAAAGCATTGAGCAATGAATAATAATTCAAATTAAATGTTAGGGCGCTATATGAAAAAAATAATTTCAGGTTGGTCATTGATCAAACTTTATACCCTGCTGGTTTATGTCTGGATGTTTGCCCCGATCATTGCGGTTGTTATCCTGGCTTTTAACCCTCATCAGTTTGGTTCTTTTCCCATGGAAGGGTTCAGTGTTAAATGGTTTGTAAAGCTTGCCCATAACTCTTCCATCCTTGATGCGTTTAAAAATTCCATGGTTCTGGGTTCTTTGACTGCAATATTTTCAACCGCTATTGGTGTGCCTGCTGCAATAGCGTTTATACGATATGAATTTAAGGGCAAAGAATTTTTAAACACTCTTCTTATTGCTCCCATAATGGTCCCTGAAGTAGTATTAGGTGTTGCTCTTCTTTTATTTATCAGATGGCTGCAGCAGCCAAAGAGTTTTCTGCTTTTGCTAATTGGGCATGTCGTCCTGACACTGCCTTATGTCCTTCTTATTGTACAGGCCAGGCTTGTCGGTATTAAAAAAGAATACGAAGAAGCCGCCTTGTCCCTGGGTGCAAGTCCGTTTCAAACATTTAGGGCAATAACATTTCCATTACTTGCACCGGCCATTTTTGCCGGGATGCTTTTTTCATTTACCATATCATTTGATGATGTAACCGCAACGCTTTTCTGGGCAACAACTCAGAACCAGACTGTTCCCATTAAAATATTCGGTATGCTAAGAAACTCCATCAGTCCTGAAATTAATGCCCTTGGTGCAGTGATGATTGTTCTGACGATTTCAATCCCCCTGCTTGCAGGGTATATCTCAAGAAAGTTTGCAAAAGGCTCGGGCAAATAAACATAGTGTAGTTTAATCTTAAATCAAAGGGAGAAGAAGTATGAAAGAAAAACTAGGGAAAAGGCTTGACGATGTTTATGAAAATTTTATGGAAGGCAAAATTTCAAGACGTGATTTTGTAAAGTATTTAGGCATTTCAGGCGCTGCATTAGGTCTTGTTGGCGGACCTTTTGGAATGATGAGAAATGCTCTGGCTGCAAAATCCATACGTTTTGATGGTTGGGGCGGCTCTACTTCAGAAGCATTTAGGAAATATGCTTTTAAGCCGTTCACTGAGGCAACCGGCATCAAGGTGATTGATGGAGAATTCGGCGATGGAGACTCTTATCTTACAAAGGTAAAGGCATCATTTCCTCCCGGCGGAGAGTTTAACACTGCCCATGTATCCGGGGTTTTTGACTATAAGCGCTACGTGGATCTAGGATTTGATGTGGTCCTTGATGAAAGCAAAATACCTAATTTAAAGACAGTAATGCCGGCAATGATGGAACCTCTCCGTGCAATTTCAAAGGGAAAACTTTCTGCGGTTCCGTATGATTTCGGTTTAACAACTCTAGCGTATAATTCAAAATATGTTTCAGATGAAAAAGCCAAGAAGCTTGGGGCAGCCTTGCTTTGGGATAAAGACCTTAAAGGCAAGCTCGGTTCATGGACAGACTGGAGAACAAATATCTGGTATGCAGCCTTGAAGACAGGACAGAACCCTAATAATATTAAAGATATTAATGCAGTATGGGCGGCACTGGAAGAGCAACGCGGTCTTCTTAAAAAATACTGGGCCTCCGGCGCTGAACAGATGAGCCTATTGGCCAATGAAGAGGTCTATGCATCAATTGTATGGTCGGGCCGTGTGACAACTCTACAGAAGCAGGGGCATACTCATATAAAACTTTTAATTCCCGAGAATGCATATACATGGCAGGAATGTATTTTTGTTATGAAAGGAACAAATCTTGACGATGCATATAAACTTCTCAATTATATGCTGATTCCGGAATGTGCATTTGCCGTTGCAAATGGACAAAGCTATCCGCCGAGCCTTGACCCGACAAAGGTTAAAATTCCTGCGGATGTTGCCAGCCTGCCTGGATTTGATCCAACAGGAACTTTGAAAGGGTATTCTTTTGTAGATCCCGGATACTGGGGTCCAAAGCAGCTTGAATGGGCGGAAAAATTTGATAAAATAATGGCCGGTAAATAATTTAACTTAAAAATCTTCAGAACCTGATTCCTTTGTGTCAAGCTTACAGGTTCTGAAGATTTCTTTCTGACAGTTTGGGAGATATATGTTTTGAAACAGGAAAAAGATCCTGCATTTGTAAAGTTCAAAGGAATTGAAAAGCGGTTTGGAAAAGTTGTTGCCGTTAAAAAGATGGACCTTGAAATTCCGGAGGGTTCTCTGGTAACGCTTCTCGGGCCGTCAGGATGCGGCAAAACAACACTTTTGCGAATGCTTGCAGGTTTGGAGGAACCAACCCATGGTGATATTTTTATCAAGGGTAAACGGATTAATGACACACCCATTCACAAGAGAAACCTGGGTATCATTTTTCAGAACTATGCACTTTTTCCCCATAAAACCATTTTCGATAATGTGGCGTTTGGACTCAAGTACAGGAGTGCATCAAAAGCCATTATGAAAGAAAAAGTTGAAAAAGCCCTGGAAACAGTCCGGCTTCCCGGAGTCGGGGACAGGATGCCGTCCCAGTTATCAGGTGGTCAGCAACAGCGTATTGCCCTTGCAAGAGCCATTGTTATTGAACCGGATGTGTTGTTGATGGATGAACCCTTATCAGCTCTGGATGAGAATTTAAGGGAAGATATGAGAAGAGAGATTGATAATCTCCAGCAGGCTTTGGGAGTGACCACTATCTTTGTTACCCATGATCAAAGAGAGGCATTGTCCATGTCAGATAAGGTAGTGGTCATGAAAGACGGGTTTATTCAGCAGCAAGGTGATCCTGAAGAGGTTTATAATAACTCGATCAATCATTTTGTCGCAGATTTTCTAGGGCATTCCAATTTTCTCAATGCCCTTGTAAATGAGAAACAAGGCAATTATTTGAGTGTCACCCTGGATGATAACACTAGCTGCCTTGCAGTTCCGGCAGGAAAATTTAACAAAGGAGACAAGGTGGAAATGGTAATCCGGGCGCAAAAATGTCACTTGGGTTACAGAGCAGACCATGTCCCGGAACAAGGAATGAATGTTTTTTTCGGAAAGATAAAGGATCGCAGTTATATGGGGGGAGAAGTCAGTTATTTTGTAGAACTTGAAAACAAGCTTGTGCTGCATGCAATCAATTTTGTCAAGCGATCTCCGTACCGGCGGGGTGATGAGGTGTTTGTTAAAGTTGATCCTGAGCATTGTCGGCTGCTTAAGGTTTGATGCGAAAAATAAAGATCAGTTAAATTTAAAAAAAATCAGATAAAAAATAGAATTAAGATCAATTCAAATGGAGCGGTGCGTTAAAAATAAGGTTAAAAAGACTGATGCTTAAAAATTTTTCAGATCATAAAATAATTCAAAAAAGTTTTGGCTGGATTAAGAAAAATCTTGATCCTTTAAGGAGTTATATTATTCTTGAAAATGATTTAACAAAAGAAAAGAATTCAATATTTTCCGATGATATTATTGCCTACAAGTATCTGAAAAAAGAAAATTATTCATGGCAGAAGGTCATTGACACTGATTTTTCAAGGGAATATCTGGTTATTCAAATTGCTCCGGGGTCTGAAGATAAAATTTTCGCCAAAGTTATGGGGTGCGGGTTTCCGAGGAATACAGTCTATTATTTATTTAAGGCCCCAAAGAATTGAAAACAAAATTGACCTCATTGTTGAAAAATTAGAATGAGGCATTTGCAAAAATAAAAAAGAAAATAAGGTAACAATATTTATTTAAAGGAAAGTTCAGATGGAAAAGTATGAAGACAAATCAATAACCGTAGTTTTTAAAAACTCAAAAAAAGAGGTGACCGTCAATCTTCAGTCTTTGATCGATTGTACTGTTGAGTTCCTGGAAATCTATCAAAACAGCGGCTTTGCTCAAACCAAGTTCTGGGAAACAGTCGGAGGCAAAGATGGGGAGACTCAATTTTCAAATCTGTTGAAAGCAACAGGGTATGAAAATGATCCCAAAGGTTTTTATGGCTTTATTTTAAATGCCGTTGCACAGGCCCAGGGTCAGGCAATTACTATTCAGGGCCTGTTATTGCCCCATGCCCTGCTTGTGGCCATACTCGAGCAGGTGATCCCGGGAAGTGGTTATATTTCCATAAAGGACACTCAACAGCTTGAAAAGTTAACAAATTTTCATATTCTTGAAGAGAACCGGTCTGATCTTCAAAAAGTTATTGAAATGTACCCGGTCAGGCTTTCACGCCATACTATCCGGCAGATAATGGCATCAAAGAAGGTTGCCTATCAGTACATGCCTTTTATTGAAGAGCTGGATTCCACAGGGTTTACCAATACCTGGATCGGCCAGTTTCATGACGGGCTGCTTGAACAGATGTACCAGAACCGTGTGATTTTTCTTTTAAACATGAGCTGTCCCGTGTATTGCAGGTTCTGTTTCAGAAAACATAAAGATTCCAGAAATGAGAAGAATCCAAAACCGGATGATGTCAAAAAAGCAGTGGAGCATGTAAGAAATTCTCCTTTAGTGAAAGAAATTGTGGTAACCGGCGGTGATCCGTTTATGAACCGGGCTAATATGGCAGCGACCATAGACGGGCTTATGCAGGTGGATCATGTGCAGACCATCCGTCTTGCCACACGGTCCATTGCCTATTATCCTAATCTTTTTCTTGAAAATGAATCTGCTTATCTGAAATACCTTAAGCAAAAGAGTCTTGAACTTCAGCAGCACGGAAAAAGAATGGAAGTAGCCACCCATTTTATTCATCCTGATGAGGTGTCGCCTGAAAGTCTTGAAATTATATCCGATCTTGTTAACAATGGGATTGCTGTTTATATCCAGACCCCATTTTTGAGAGACTGTAATGATAAAGGGCCTGAGCTTATAAAACTTTTTGGATTGCTAAGAGGCGCTGGTGCTGAACTGCATTATATTTACATTCCCTGCAGCCCGATTCACGGTAACAGTATCTACTGGAAACCGCTGTCGTATGGTATTAATATGGCAGGCTATCTTCGAGCACATCTTTCAGATCGTATTATTCCACGGATATGTACGGCAACGCCCGTTGGAAAAATGGACTGGTTCAGTAGTGGATGGGCTGTTGAAAAGGTTGCAGACAATGACGATTTACTCTGGTTCAGGACGCCTTATATGCCTGAGTATTTTAAATCCTTTGCCCCTCTCTCCAATGAATTGGACACTATGAGGACGAATGATGAAGGTACCATTGATATTAAGTATATGGCTCAAATAGGAGATGAATCCTATCTTATCGGGTCAAGGCCCAAAAGAACATCCGAAAAAAACAGTCCGGCCCAAAAAGAAGATATTCAAAAATTAAAACTTGAACTGGTCAATGTGAGGCAAACAGCACAATCCATTGTGGACACAGGCTTGGAACATCTTTGCCGCCTTCATGAAACCCGGGTTGAAATTGATTTTAATGCACAAGATAAAGAAATCGATTACATAAAATCAGACAACAGAATCACTGATGTGGTCATATCGTCTGAAAAAGATGCAATTGATGCGCTGTTTTATATTAAAGGCATTATCAAAAAAATTGAAGACATCCCCCATGTCAACGCGGTCAGGCTTCGGAGCATGAAGTTTAATACGTCTCCTAGGTCCTTTACCAGGGCTGTCATTAATACTCTTGGGGACTTGAACAAGCTGCGTGTTGTTAATCCTTTAAGAGTAGAAATAGAAACTTGGTTTATTCAAAAAGATGAATTTGTCCATGAACATGAAAAACTTGCCAGAAGGCTGAATAACAAGGGAATAACAGTTTATTGCAATGTAACGTTGCTGGGTGGTGTCAATGATTCAGATGTGGCCATTCACGAGCTTGCCTATGCAACCCGGAAAACAGGCATTGAGTTCCACCATCTTTATGTGGCCGGTCTCCCTGTTCAGAGAACCTGGAACATAAATCATCCCGTAGACTCCTATGATGTGACCGATATTGCCACCATGGTCAGAAGGGAAGGCAGCGGAAGGGAAATCCCCAGATATATTATTTTCACCCGGCTGGGCGAAGTGGATTATGGTTTGACCTCATCGTTTATAAATGACAAAGACTTTCTGAAATTAAAACTAAATTGTTATGATGAATCCTACTATAAGGGAATGGATAAGAATTTTTCATTTGCCAAAGATGTTGAAATCGACAATGGAAAACCGGTTGTTCAGGTTCCGGGGCTTACTAAAACAAATGATTTTCCTGTTTCATAGAAAGGAAGGTAAATGCGATATCCATACATAGCCTATAGTGGAAAAGTAGATATAAAGCCTGTGTTCAACAACTTAGAAGGAGATCCTCTGGTTGTGGATATATCAAGCCAAAGCAGGATCTTTGATAACATGGATATCAGGGATCAAAAAGAATTTCAAAGACGTTTGGACCAGATGATGAAAGGTCAATACTTCTGGGGCGTATCATCCTATCTGGAAAACCGGGAAAAAGCGCTTTCCCAATGCCCCCAGATGGTTGAAGAACAGCGATTTTACCATCTGGGGCTTGACATTATTGTCCCCCTTGGTACGCCATTGCATGCCCCTTTGGATTCAATTGTAATAGAAAGTGGGTATGAAAAAGGGGATGGTAATTATGGGGGGCATGTTCTTCTCATGCATGGTAGTGATAATTTTGAAACTTTTTACAGTTTTTATGGTCATCTGAACAAAGAGAAATTGCCTCTGGCTGGAAGGGGATTTAAAGCAGGGGAACCTTTTGCATTTATCGGAGATTTTCATGAGAATGGTCACTGGTTTTATCATACCCATATGCAGGTCATCACACAGAAAGGATTGGATAAAGGGTATATTTTGAAAGGGTATTGTGCAAGCAAAAACCTGTATGAAATAGATGAGCTGTGCCCGTCTCCTTTGTCTTTATTCGTTATTTAGGATCGGAGATGAAATAAGTTGGACAAAAATTGCGAAGAATTTTGGCCCATATACAAGGCGCATTAAAGGTTGCATACTATACGTATTCGGCCTTTGATGCAACGAAGTAGATGGGCCAAAAGACAAGCAATTTAGTTCAACATATAAAATTTTCGATCCTTAGTGAGCTATAAGTTTTTAACAGAGACCTGAGGCGAAATAGACGGTTGGGAGTGATGGTCTTTTTAATTTTTAAAAGTTTTTTTTGAAAATGAATAATCTGACTTAATTTGGAAACTGGAATTTAAAGATTAGACTATTCTACGGGTTTAACATATAATAAAGGAAAGAATCCGTTGGAGATCCTTATGAACAGTCTGGAATTAACCAAAAAGCTTTTGGCTTTTAACACCATTAATACACCCGGTAATGAATTTGAATGTGCGGAATATATTGGCGGACTCCTTGAAACCATAGGCTTTCAGGTTGAATATTATGATTTTGCACCCAAACGAACAAGCCTGGTTGCCAAAATTCCTTCAAATTCAGATAAAAAACCTATCTGCTTTACCGGCCACCTTGATGTGGTTCCGTTGGGAAAGGCACCATGGACAAAAGACCCTTTTTCCGGGGAAACCGATAATGGCAAACTATACGGCAGAGGAACCTCAGACATGAAAGCCGGCATTACCGCAATGCTGATGATGGCCCGGTCTTTTGCTCATGATTCGGAAAAGTTAAAACAGATTACTTTTGTGTTTACTGCTGGTGAAGAAACCTGTTGTGAAGGCGCCTATTACCTGGCCGGCTTGGGAAACGCCTTGTGTGATGCCGGTGCGCTGGTTGTGGGCGAACCCACATCAAACCTGCCTTTCATCGGTCACAAGGGCTGTATCAGGCTTGATATTACAACCAAGGGAGAAGCCGCACATGCATCAATGCCGGAACTGGGAGACAATGCCATATATAAAGCAGCCGAGGTGATAAAAAAGCTTGAAAATTATAACTTCAATATTGCACCCCATCCGTTGCTGGGCAACCCGACCCTAGTCATCGGCCGGATTTTAGGAGGAATAAATATTAATTCCGTTCCGGACAGAACAACCATGGGAGTTGATATGCGTACCATCCCAGGTCAGGACCCCATAAATATCCAAAAAGATATCCAGAATATTCTTGAAAAAGATGTGGATATAAAACTTTTGGAACAAGTCGACAGCATAACTACTGATCCTGATAATGAATGGATTCAAACGGTTTATACGATTATGGGGAATATTTTAAATCACTCCGTTGATCATAGCGCAGCCTCATATTTTACGGATGCCTCAGTTCTTAAGACTGCATTGGGCAATCCTCCTTGTATTATCCTTGGACCTGGAGAACCCGGCATGGCCCATAAAACAGATGAATTTTGTCACATTTCAAAAATTGATCAAGCAGTTGAAGCATATATTGAAATCGTAAGACATTGGGGAAAAACAACCTTTTAGCTTAAAAAACTGAGTTGACAGAGAACGAAATAAAGAGGTCGTTTAAATTAACATATTAAAGCACATGAAAACCGGGAAATTGTTCTACCATACCCATCTTCAGGTTATTACCCAAAAAGGATTTGACCAGGGGTATCTTTCCAAAGGATATTGTGCAGCCAAAGATTTGGCTATAATGGATTCCTTATGCCCTTCGCCTTCGTCCCTGTTCAAAATCTGATCGGGTAACCTGTAAATGGAGAAATGCCGTGGATATTAACCAGACCCTACCACAGGTTTATCTTCCCCCAAACATGATCCACCTGGGACTGGGGCAGCCAAGCAACCATTTGCTCCCCATAAAAGAGTTGGAAAAAGCCGCTGGTCATTGCTTGTCAAAAGAAAATAGTTTTTTTCTTGCCTATGGTGAAGAAAGGGGAAATGCTAACTTCAGGCAAACCCTGGCTGATTTTTTAACCAGCCAATATCCAAATCCAGTTGATCCGGGGCAATTGTTGATCACCAATGGAAACTCTCAAGCCCTGGATTTTATCTGTACATTGTTTACCCGTCCCGGAGATACAGTACTGGTGGAGGAACCCAGTTATTTTCTGGCTCTCAAGATATTTGCCGATCACAAGCTGAATCTGGTGAGTATCCCCGTGGATGATAACGGGATAGTAACAGATACCCTTAAAAAAAAGCTTGAAACCCTTAAGCCTTCCTTTCTGTATGTCATTCCTACTTATCATAATCCTGCCAGTGTTACCCTGTCTTACAAACGGCGGCAGGACCTGGTCAAAATCTGTGCACAAAAGGATTTGCTGGTGGTGGCGGACGAGGTCTACCATTTCCTCAATTATTCAGATGATCCGCCCCCTCCCATGGGCAACTGGATCGACAAATGCCCCTTGATCAGTCTGGGATCATTTTCAAAGATCCTGGCACCGGGCTTAAGACTGGGATGGATG
>CAYWGN010000002.1:31948-73289 GCA_964457495.1 uncultured Desulfobacula sp. | reverse complement strand
TGACTTCTTGAAAAACCTTGTCAGATGCCTGTTCAAGCCTTGCCAGCGCTTTGGTTCAGATATGCTTTTTATATCTTCGCCTTGTTCAGGTCGTGTTTTACAGAAGCGGTTTGAACTATTGAAGGAATGTCGGTTAATAAAATCAGATCATTGTTCAGAAAAGACCGCCATTCCAAGGGTTTAGGCAGGTTTTTAAAAATAAACTCTACCTGTCCCATAAATTTATGGGACAGGCCCTTGTCAGCCTCTAAAACAACAGACCCCCGTTCCTTGCTACGCCTTATGGAATCTAACTTTGACAGCAATTGATGTACCCTTTCAAGGGGTGTTTTGCCTACCGTCAAGTACCAGGGATCTTTGCCCATCTCCTCATCAATGATTTCAATGGTCGCTTCAATGGATTCTATGGCAGATAAATCCTGTCTTAAACGGTTTTCAGTAACGCTTATCCTTCTTGCCTGAAGATCGTCTACATCTGCGATCTTTGCCTGGATCATCTTCATATCCGTGTAGTCTTTAACTGCTCTTAATCTTCGTTCCCCTGCAATCAGCTGAAACCGGTCTTTTTTTTGCGGGCGGACAATAATGGGTTCGATCAATCCATCCTTTACAATACTTACTGCAAGTTCTCTTAAACTGTCTTCATCAAAGTATTTGCGGTGTTGATAGGGTGAAGGGTCAATTTTTTTATTTTCATGTCCCACAGCGTGTGTCCAAAATCAAACAGGGTAAAAAGATGTCAGGATTGGGAATTTGGATGATATAGCGGGTTTTTTGCAGTTAAGTGCGGGCCGTGTTTTTTATATATAAGTTGATTATCTGTGTGATGAATGAAATTTACCCCAAACACAAGATATTGTACTTGCCGATGATGCTAAAAGCTCAAGACTGTTAATAATAGTCTGCCCCTTTAAATTCAGCACCGGGGGAATTTCGTTATAGACATAGTCTGCACCATATCAGAATGGATATCCCTCTTCCTTTTATCTCCAATCAAGTTGAATGGGAGTTTGAATTTTTTTATTTTGAATTTTCTCATATAATTGAATTTCAAATTTGAGATTAAAAATCCATCCATACCATATCTGGTGTCTTGATAAATTTTTAAAAGTCCGTGCTGGTGAAAGAAATTATCGCCCAATGCTTCAAAATGACTCGTCACTATTAATACCATATAGAATCGATAGTATAAAAACAACCAAGCACGATCAGGTTTCAGTCCACTTTGGTGGTAACCTGATCAACGGCAAATATTTTTTCCCTATGTCCGACGGGATCAAAATATAACGGGCCTTTTAGGAAACCTCACACCCTTGAAAAGCCCGTTATAAAAAAAATATATGCCTCATGGCCCAGGCACCACCCTTCCTTTTAAACCAGGGAAAAAATTCCAGCTATGCAAGCGAGCTGAGATGCCCTGTTATGCCACAATGGCACCTGACCTGATCCCCTTAAGGTAGTTCATGCAGTAATCGTCGTGGCTCAGGAGCATGTCAGCCGTTCGTATGACGGCCATTATTTTTTTGTCCAGAGGATCAATAATGGCTGAGTCCATGCCGGCAGCCATCATCAAAGAGACAAATGTTCTGTTGATGATCTTTCTCTGGGGCAGTCCATAGGAAATGTTGGATAACCCTCCTGTGATATGAACCTCTGGGAATTCAGCCTAAATGGCTCTGACCGCATCAAGGACCATGATGCCTTTGGTGGACTCGACGCTGATGGGCTGAACCAGGGGATCCACATAAATGGAAGCCGTGGGGATGCCGATCCTGTTGAGTTCTTTAACCAGGATTTTTGCGCGGCCAAGAATATCATCTGAAGATGCAGGCATGCTGGCATCATCCATACAAAGGGCAATGATCTTGCATTCCTTACCTTCAAGAAAGGGCATCATGGCATTAAATCGTTCTTTTTCCAGGCTGATGGAATTGATCATGGGGGTTTTTTCCACCATTTTAAAAGCCATTTCCAGGACAGCAGGATCTGGGCTGTCCAGGGTGAGAGGAATCGTTGCAATGGGCTGGATAGTGTCCAGAAGCCATTTCATGTCCTCGGTTTCATGGCCGATGTGGGCGCCGGCATTGACATCAATATAGTTGGCACCTGCTTCCTGCTGTTTTTTGACATCCTCAATAATATAATCGCTATTACGCTCTGCCACGGCAGCCTGGACAAATTTTCTGGAAGTGTTGATTCTTTCGCCTATTACTTCAAACATGGTATTGTTTCTCCAGTTCCAAATTATTTTATTCACCACGAAGAGCATGAAGAGCATAAAGTTTTTTTCTTCAAGGTCTTCATGTCCTTCATAGTGAATATTTTTTTAGTTTACCCACTCTAATTTACTAGGGACTTGGCAAGTTTTGAAGCAGCACCGGCATCGGCTGCAAACCCGTCTGCACCGATTTCATCGGAAAAAGACTGGGTAACAGGTGCACCGCCTACAAGAATTTTAACCTGATCACGAAGACCGCTTTCCACAATAGCATCCACGGTTTGTTTCATCATGGGCATAGTGGTGGTCAAAAGAGCAGACAAGCAGACAATCTGGGCGTTTTTTCCCTTGATCTGGGTTACAAATTCTGCAGGGCTTATGTCCACCCCGAGATTATGAACTTCCATGCCTGCGCTTTCCATCATCATGGATACAAGGTTTTTACCGATGTCATGAAGGTCGCCTTTTACCGTTCCAATTATTACCCTGGCACCGGCGACAGACTCACCATCTTTTAACAGGGGCTTGAGTATGACTACGCAGCTTGCCATGGCCTTGGCAGCCATGAGGACTTCCGGGATGAACATATCACCATTTTCCATTTTTTCACCCACGATGTCCATGCCAGCTATCAGACCTTTGTTGAGAATCTCGAAGGCCGGGGTATTCTGGGCCAGAGCCTCGTTTACAAGGGCGGTTACTTTGGCAATATCACAGGAAACCAGGGCATCGATCATTGCGTTAAAATCAGTCATTTTTTTTCTCCTTATTTTAGTTTTTATTTCAAATATGATTAGTACTAATTAACCGTAAAAATTCACAATAAAATAATGCAAAATCAAAACAATTTAACTGCATCGAACAAGCTAAAAGCAAGATTCTTTTTTAAGCTTTAAAGCCCGCAAATAAAAGCATAGCATGGACATAAATTCATTTACGTACACTTAATTTTCAATCATAGACCTTTAATGCCGAGTTGAATATCGTGACATTGCAATATAAAAGCGCTAAAGGACTCCAAATTTCTTACAGATTAGAATTAATCCTGTTTACATTTTTTTTATACCATAATAGCTTTATTCAACAACATAACAAAGAATAAAGCCTTCGCTTGGAAATTTATTAAGCTTTCCACAATTCTAATCATTTTGAGTTGAGTCCTTTAGGTTGATATCTCAATTACAGAATATCCAATATTCAAGGATAGTTTGGTAATGGCACCAATGATGAAAGCTGTATATCCAACACAGCGGGTTTATCCTGATTTAAAGCCTGTTCTATTGCCGGCCGTATCTCATATAGATGGTTCACATGCGCGGAATAGGCCCCCATTCCTTTGGCTATTTCTGCGTAATCGCCTCCTACATTGTCCCAAACAGCATTCTCTTTCCTATTCTTTTGCAAAATCTTTATCGCATCTAACCCGTTATTGTTATATACCAATGTCAGTGTTTTAATGCCGTATCTGACAGCTATCTCAATTTCCATTCCCGACATACCAAAGGACCCGTCACCCACAATGGTAACCGCCCATACCAAGACTCAATTTGTGATCTTCCGGAAATGCGCTTTTACCGGGCAGTGATGTCATGACAGGTATTGCCAGCAATTCGGCCAGATTTAAAAGCTCCTTACTTGCCTCCGATCTTAAAATTCCAGCCCCCCACATATAATATTGGTTCGGAAGCTTCCACCAGTGCTGACAGCATAGTGTCAATTTGTTCGTCATCGCCAGCGCTTCTCAGCTTTGATATGACCGGATGATAAGGTTCCACTGTTCGTGTCTGGTTTGATAGTTTTTTATTCCTGCGTGGTCTATTGTCTGCAAAAGCGATAGCATGGGACGACCGGAATATCCGGCTATCATACCGACACCTTCTTTTTTTAAGCAATCCACCAATAATTCAGCTGCATTCATGTCGTGTTCATTTCTGATAAAATGACCCCAATGTTTTAACCGCCTTTAATAATTTTGCCCCGGATTCATCATCCCATATTTTTGTATGCCGAATAATCGTTTAATTTTTTCCAGGTTTTCACGACCCCGAAATTCGGTTTCTCCAAACGGGTTGATTGCCATGATTTTCATTTTTTTCTCCTAAAATATAGTTGTCAAAAAAAGAACATTGTCAATTAACCATATTATAAGCTAACAACAGCCTTATAATTTGCCACTACTTGGGCACCCCCGTTAACAATCAAACCAATATCACTAGCAGCAAAGAGAAATCGGATACCCGGTTGGCACCAGCTGGGGTCACTGACAGGCAATCCAACTGCCACATTTTTTTTCTCACATGCTTCTATCACCCGGTCTATCCGTTTTAAAATTTTCGGATGTCTTACCTGACCAGGGATATTGAGTGCCTGAGAAAGGTCTGTCGTTCCTATAAAAACCACATCAACGCCCTCGACTGAGACAAGTTCATCTATATTATTAATAGCTTCATCGTCTTCCACCATAATTACAATCATGGTATTTTCATTGGCTTGATGCATGAATTCTGGCACATTCACATTAGTAAAACCCGTATGTGCCCGGAAGGGAGCGAGTCCTCGTTCTCCTTCAGGTTTGTATTTGGCGTATTGAATGAGTTTTTCAGCATCAGCTTTCGTCCGGATATGAGGAACAATTACCCCACACGCTCCTGAATCCAGCAACCTGCCTATGAAATAATCTTCTATCGCGGGTACACGAACTACAGGGGCTATACCAGCTCCCTTGGCGGCGGTAATAAAGTCGCAGACTGTTTCCATACCGAATCCCCCGTGTTCCATGTCGATAAAGATAAAGTCGAACCCGGCTGTCGCATACATCTGGCAAATATTGGGAGACCTCACCTCAGCAACCTGACAGCCGATTACAGTCCCTCCCGTTTTTAGTGCTTTTTTCACCTTGTTGTTAGTTATCATATTCCTTTATTCCTTCATTTTCGAGATTTCTAATACTGCCGCCGCAAAAATAAAGTTTCTGAGACGAACTTTGATGGTCTAGTAAAAAGTCGAAAATAGCAAAACAGCTATCAATGATTTCAGTATGTTACGGCTGAAAACAGCAAAAATCTTACTTTTTACGAGGGTATCAACTTTGATATTTCACAACTCTATCACGGCAATGACTTAAATTCTTGCATGTGCTTGAGTTGGTTTCCTCTGCCAAACATTAATATTGCCCATACTGTCGCACAGCTTCGTACACAGCTAGGACATTTTCGATAGGTACATCCGGTTCAACCGTGTGAACCGGGGCAAGGATGTAGCCCCCCCCTTTGCCCAACACCTTTATTCGTTCTTTGACTTCCGAAAAAACCTCATCTCTATTCCCATAAGGCAATGTGATTTGAGTATCCACCCCACCATGGAAGCATAATTTGTCACCATAATGTTCCTTTAGCTCACGTGGGTTCATCCCGGCAGCGTTCGGCTGGATAGGGTTTAAAATATCCACACCCAATTCGATAAGATCTGGAATGATCTTACGAGAGCTTCCACAACAGTGCAAAAAGACTTTTAGGCCAGCCTCATGGATCATATCAGCTAAGGTCTTCAGATGTGGGGCAAAGAACTCTCGCCACATTTCCGGACTCATCATAAGACCCTTTTGCATCCCATAATCATCGGCTATTTGCAGAATATGAGCATGGCCTTTGACGACGTCAAGGATTCGTTTCACGTGTTCAATTCTGAATTGCATGATTCTATCCACCATTGCTTTCACCAAGTCCGGTTTCATAACGAGGTCCAACAGAATTTTGTCCAATCCTCGAAGGAACCAAGTCTGAATAAAAATGGTCTGGGTTTCTAACCCCATTCGTCCTACCATAATAGCGTAACCATTGTATTGCTCACAATGTTTTCTAAGTGATTCGTAATCAAACCAGTCGGGGTCAGGCCATCGAATATTATCAACGTCTCGAACTGACTCGGCATTCGCCAAAGGGGCGAATACGAGTTCATCATATTCGCCTCCCCCATGTGCATAAGGCTTGCGAATTGCCCCCCAGAAATCCTCGTATGAACCATTTTCAAACTTTCTCAGTTTAGGACCAGCATAGGATGGATAAACGCAGCGAATGTCGGATCTAAAAAATTTTTGAAGTTCATCAGCATTCCTGAGTTTCAGATGAGAGAGTAGCTTCTCCATTATCTCGTGACTCCACCAGAAATCTACTGGAACTCGATCCGGTTCGCGATGGTTGATGGCCTGCAATACTCTATCCTTTGAATTCATATGGATTCCTTTTTAATTAATCTTTTAATCATGATAATTTTACAATCTGGCCAATAAGATGAAGGCTTCTGAATTACTTCAATTTTGAAATCCAGAAGCCTTGGTGATTCTAAGTCATGGTCTTGGATGTCTATTTATATTTTTCTAGTTGTTTTAGAGATTCTATTTGCAAAAAGCCTTCTTTTACCAGAGCAGGAATGACATCATTTTGTACTTTCTTAATCCAGGGATCCCGATTGATATAAATAAAAACCGCATCCTTCTTTATAAGCCTTTTTTTCATCGGTTCCACCTGATTTAAAACCTGGTCATTATACCACTCACCTGCTTTGTTCCATGCGTCATGAAAAGCTTTCTTCATCGAAGGAGAGAGACTCTCCCACTTTTGCGTATTCACTGTTGGGGTGAGAACCTGCCAGTACAATTCACTCCAAATTACAAACTTGGCCACCTCGAGGAATCCCATACCTTCGAGTGCATCGAATGGGACCTCTGTAGTATGGCATATTCCCCTCTGAAAAGCATTGTAGACCTCACCAAAAGGAATCGTAACAGTGGAGAATCCCATTCCCCTGTAAAACTTATGAATTCCTTCGCTCTCCCAGAGCCTCATAATGGTCCCTTTGGCATCCGCTGGAGAAAAAATAGGCTTGGTCGAAATCCAGACTTTTGTTGGACCACGACCCCAAAATACTTTGCTCAAGACAAATTTTTGATTGGCCTTCTTCGCCATTTCCTCATTAATTCTCTTGAAATCATCACTTAAAAGCCAACTTTCATATTGCTCTCGGTTTCCAAAAACAAAAGGCCTCTCGTCAATCCTTAGAAGCTTGGAATAAGGATGGAGAAATTCAGGCGTTGACACCCACATATCCTGGATACCCTGTGCAACGTTCTGAACCTGAGTTCCAGCAGTCCCAAGCTGCGAAGCGCCGAAGTATTGGATTTCTAGTTCACCATTACTGAATTCCTTGGCATATTGGATAAATTTTTCAAGACCTTGAGCCTGAATTGTCTTAGGCCCCATAATATCACCCATCCGTATAACCACCTTTGCCATGGCAATATCTACTACCCCCCAACCCATTATAAAAACAAAGAGTACCAACACAATAAATCTTTTCCGTAACATTTTTTTACCTCCTTAATTAGTGTGTAATTATTAATCTCTGGCCAAACAAATAATGGCCCCCGTACTTCTTTTTTATCTTCAATTGAATTGAAGACAAACATTACTCCAAACCAAATAGCACAACAAATTGATTCCATATTTTTTTCAAGTTGCTCACAAGCATAAGTAGAGAACCAATAAGCAATGATATTGAAAAGAATGAGTAAGGAATCCCAAGACCTCCTGCAATGTACGCCCACTGCACTTTTTGCCAAGGCCAGGCAAACCAAAGAATAACTATCAGACATACTCCAATGGCGACTTCAATAATTAACTCAATGAATGCCCTAATTTTAATGGGAAATCTTTTTATCAGGATATCAATCCTGATCAATCGGTCATCATGATATAGAAAAGCAACCACCAAAAATGACATATAAAGATTAAACAATAAAGAGATATCCAGATACCAGGCATGGAGCGGATCTTGTAATACGTAGCGATAGAACACATTTAGATTAACAACAAATATCATACCCAGAAGGGATACAATCCCAATTCCTATTGCGACATTAGAAAGAATCATTTCAGTTTTTTTGATCAATTTATTTATATTCATAAGGTAGCCTCTAACCTTTAGTTTACGCCAAATACCATATTTGGCAAAAAAAGAACTATTTGAGGGAAAAAAGTGATGAGCATGAGCGATATGATCAAAGGTATGTAAAAAATAACAGTTTCTTTCAATATGTCCTCAAAAGGGATCTTGTTGACAGCGCTCATTATAAAAAGAGTTACTGACATAGGTGGTGTTAAAGTACCGATAAGAAGATTATAAACTAAAACCACGCCGAAATGAACTGGATCAAGCCCTAAGTGAGTCCAAATAGGAAGGATAAGTGAAATAAGGATGAGCATTGCGGGCATCCCCTCTAAAAAACACCCCACAATAAGAATAAGTATGTTGAGAGTTATTAAAGACACAATTTTATTTACAAAAAGAAAAGATAGTGCTTCCATCATTCTTATTGCAGATTGCTCTATGATTAAGACAAATGTGATCGTATGGGCTGTCGCAATTAAAAACATAATAAGAGAAGAGGCAAAGATAGCGTCCTTGCAAGCCTCATAAAAATTTTTAAAGGACATTTGTTTGTAAAAAATCGAAATAGTAATAGCATAAACAACGGCTACAGCTCCGGATTCTGTGGGTGTCATGATACCAAGAATAATTCCACCGATAATAATAAGCGGAGCCCCAAGCGCCGGAAGAACATTCAAAAACCCGGATAGTAACTCTTTTGGTTTGGGCTTTGAGCGTGTTGGTGGAAATTTCGATTTCCAGATGTATGACTGAATATAAACTGAAATCATTAAAATAAGGCCGATCAGAATCCCAGGGACAAGTCCTCCTAAGAACAAGCGACCGATACTCACTTCAGCTGTAACCCCGTAAATAACAAGCATGATACTCGGAGGAATGATTGGACCAACAACTGATGAAACTGCCGAAATAGCGGCACTAAAGGCACGATTATAGCCAGCTTTTGACATCATCTCCACTTCGACAGCACCTAACCCTGCTGCGTCGGCTGAGGAGGAACCGGATATTCCAGCAAAAATCATGCTTGCCAATATATTTGTATGAGCCAGACCTCCCCGAATCCATCCTACGAGTAGGTCGGAAAAGGAAAATATTTGTCTTGTAGTACCACCGCGATTCATAACAAAGGCAGCCATAATAAAAAAAGGAATAGCCAGATAATCAAACTTTAATATTCCGGAAGTGAGGTTTGTATGAATAGCCGTGAAAGGGATATCACCCTTTACCCAAATAGCAACTGTTGCAGCGATGAGCATTGAAAAAGAGATAGGAGACCTCAGCATACTTAAAGAAATAAAGATAATTAGCATCAAAACTGATACATCCATTACAGACAATCTCCTATATGAATATTTTTTTAAAAAACTCTCCTATCACAATTAGCGTAATTGCTGAATTTCATTTGACAAACTTGTTCAAAGTCTCCGTCATCCGTTCCATAGCGATCTTCAGATTTTTATATGAATTGGCGTAAGAGATCCGGATATAGTTGTTGCCGAAATTCCCGAGGGTGGTCCCAGGGATGATGGCAATCTTCGCACTTTCGAGCAGGTACATAGCCAGTTCATCCGGAGTTTTTCCGGTTCCACTGATATCTGGAAAAATGTAAAACGCACCTTTTGGCTTCAACACATGTATGCCGGGCATCTGCCGGAGAGCGTTGTAAACCAGCATTCGCCTCCGATCAAAGGCGGCAATCATCTTGTCTGCTTCCTTCTGAGGCCCTGTGAGTGCCTCAACAGCGCCCCATTGTGCAAATGTTGTAGCACAAACCGTTGTGTACTGGTGGATACGAATGAGTGCCGATATGATGTTCTTTTGTGCAACAGCGTATCCGAGACGCCACCCTGTCATTGAATAGATCTTGGAGAAACCGTTGACAGTAACAGTTCGTTCCTGCATACCCGGTAAGGTCGCTATACTGAAATGTTGCTCGGTATCATAAATTATTTTTTCGTAGATCTCATCTGAGATCACCCAGAGGTCTTTTTCGATTGCCAGTTCTGCCATCTGGGCCAATGTCTCTTTCGAGTAAACCGCACCAGTAGGATTGTTGGGGGTATTGATGACCATCATTCGAGTTTTTGGCGTGATGAGTGATCGTAGTTCTTCTATATTCGGATTAAATCCGTTTTCAATCCGCAACGGTACCGAAACGGGAATAGCACCTGCCATTTGTGCACAATAGAAATAGTGATACCAACACGGATCTGTGACAAGAACCTCATCCCCCGGATCAAGAAGCGCCATCATGGCGATAAAAACTGCCTCGTTGGCACCTACCGTAACAATTATGTCGGTATCAGGGTTGGCCGAAAGGCCGTTATCTTGTTTCAATTTTTCAGCAATCGCTTCCCTCAGCTCAATAATTCCGAAGTTGGAGGAATAATGGACCTTGCCTTGATCCAGGGCCTTCTGACAGGCTTGTTTAATATTGAGGGGGGTGTCGAAATCAGGTCTGCCGATTTCCAGATGAATAATATTCTCCCCAGCTTTTTCCCGCCGATTCACATCTTCAAAGACTTGACGGATTCCCGAAAAAGGAATGTGAATCATTCTATCGGCTATCTTCATCATTATTTTCCCCCGGTGTTGTCCTTGTTTGCAAGCGCCGTGAGTTCTTTTATAATTCCTGTATCCAATGGCTCAGGCACATGGTTTTTAAGGATTTTTTTAACTTGAGCGTTGGCCCTATCCAGAAGAGTTGTTTTGCCGTTTTTCTTCCATGTATCGTAGTTGTTTCGATCTAAAAGCTTCGGCATCCAGATCTCCCCACGAAAATGTTCAAAGGTGTGTGGATCTGTCAGGTAATGTCCGCTTGGACCTACCCTGTCAATAACGTCCAATGCCATCGATTCCTCATTTAGTTCAAAGCCATCGACTACTCGTTTGGCCGCTCCGATCATGTCATTGCATATAACGATAGAATCCCATGATGCTGTTAGACCAGATTCAAGATAGCCCACGTCATGGATTAAATTTTCACCAGAAAGCGCCTGCATGAGAATTTCGTAACCGGCCTCGAAACCGGTCTGCTGGTCAACAACTTTAGAATCGGTATTGCCGGCTCTTCCCCAGGTGGGAATACCGTAATAATTTGCCATGTCTTTGCCTGCTGCCTGGAGAATGACATGCTCGGGTGATGCATAGAGGTGAATCGCATTACTCGGGTTCATGCTGCTTCCGTGAAAAGTTACAATCATGGGCGCCCCTTTGCGCCTAAGTTGACCAATGACAAAACCGCTGAGCATCCTGGCAACGGACAACACTAATGCACCTGCTAGGGTGGCTGGCCCGTTTTGTGAAGTTGTGCTTGCGGATGTATAGATTACCGGGATTCCTTTGTCCACGCAAACAAGTAACTTTTCCAGCGAATCTTTGGGGTGGATTAGGGGAGCAATAGGTTCAGTGTAATGGGCAATAAACATGTTTCGGTGAAGGATTTCTTCGGAACCGGATACCATGCAGGCCATTTGATATATATCATTTAAGTTTTGTGTTGATGAGGCCGTGAACACAATTGGCTTGACTGTATTGGACACCATGGTCGCGAAGTGATGTTTGTCAGCAATAGTTTGAGGAAGATCATGGGCTACTCCCATACACATCAAAAAATCGAAGTTTTCTTGTGCATCCACTAGTCTTGAAACTTGTTCAACATCCTTTAAAGTAGTCTGGCGCCGCTCACCGGTATATGAATCCAGTATAAAGGGGACATCAGAGCCCGTACCCCAATAGGACTTCCGGCCTTCCAGAAATAACCGTTGTTCGCCATGTCGATTTGCCAACACCACCCGTTTGGGAAGAGATCGCAATGATTCTTCTACAAGATATGAAGGGATGCGAACTGTGAGGTTATTTTCAATTTTACAACCGGCACTGGAAAGCATCTCAATCACGCCTTCGTCATGGACCTCGACTCCAGTCCTTTCTAGCACTTCCAGAGCCGCCAAATGGACTTCGTCAACCTGTTCTTGTGTTAAAAACTGGACCTGGGGTTGAACTCTATTATTAAAATTTCTAAGCATGGATAAATCTCCTATTCATTGTGTGATCCTTGTTAATTCCCTAATGGTTTGTAAAAATCAAAACTGAACAAATGGGCTGCAATATTAAGTCATGCAATTATAATTGGTCAGGCAAATTATCCAAATTTTTTAAAGGTTAATCTAATTTTTTTTAGATGTCAACAAGAAATATTGTGCATATCAATTTTTTTTGATCCAAACTTCATATTTATATAGCTCCTTATTGTTAGTAAATTGCTCAAAATTTGCAATATCTTATGTGTTTATATTCATTTTTCTAACGGTTTGTAAAAGATAAAACTTGACAAATAGTCTAAGCCATGAAATTTTTAAAATATTGATCAGGCAAATTAACCAAAGATTTTATAAAATAGACAAAAATATTATTTATCATAAACTGTTTTGTATAATCTATTTAGATAACAAAAGGACAATTATGAAATCAAATAAATCTGACAGTATTCATTTCAAACCGATCGCGACACGATCTGTACCAGAAAAAATTATACATCAATTGAGGCTTGTAATAGAATCTGGTCAAATTAAACCTGGAGATAAGTTGCCACCGGAAAGAGAACTGTCCAGCATGCTGAATGTCAGTCGACCATCTCTGCGAGAAGCTCTCCGAGCATTGAGTCTTTTAGGTATCATTGAAAATCGTGTCGGTAGTGGAACTTACCTTTCAACTCCGTCGGATAGATGGTCATTGGAGCCGTTCAATCTGTTGTTTACCATTTCAAAGGAAAGATTAATCGATATTTTCGAGATCAGAAAAAGCCTCGAAGGATCTGCAGCAGCTCTCGCTGCTGAACGTCGAAGGCCTCATGATCTTGAAGTAATGCAAGACAAACTCAAATCTATGAAAGATCACCTCGAAGATAATATCGAATACCCAAAAAAAGAAATGGAATTTCACCAGGCAATAGTTGAGGCATCTAAAAATCTTATTATCGCTGATATAATGGAAACACTATATGGTCTACTTCAGGAAACCAGAGCTCAATTTTCCATCCATACTAGAAAAACTGCAAAGCTCAGAAAACAGGATTACTTGAATCACAAAATAATTTTTACCCATATAAAGGCGTCTGACAAAGAAAAAGCAGCTCAGGCCATGATAGACCATCTGTCAGGCTTTGAAAAAGTGCTTTTTGGAGAAAAAAAATAATTAAATATTTGACTAATCTTTTAGGAGAAAAATGTATGAGCTATAAAATAGGAATTGATGTCGGGGGTACATTTACCGATGTTTTTTTACTGAATGAAAATGATAAGGCACTGGCAGTTCATAAAGTGTCATCAACACCGGACGATCCTTCCAAAGCGATCTTGAAAGGCATTTCCGAGATTATTAAAAGTCACAAAATTACTCCTGAACAAATCACTTATCTCGCTCATGGTACAACCGTCGCAACCAATGCAATTATTGAACAAAAAGGCGGAAAGGTTGGTCTCTTGACAACTGAGGGGTTCAGAGACCTTTTGGAAATAGGACGGCAGACAAGACCTAATCTTTACGATCTTCAATTGGACTACCCCCTCCCAGTGGTATCGAGAAATCTTCGTCTTGAGGTTCCGGAAAGAATTCTTCACACTGGTAAAGTATTTATTCCATTAGATAAAACAGCTGTGGAGCAGCAGATACAGCTTTTGCAAGAACAGAGCATTGATGCGGTGTCCATTTGTCTGTTGTATTCCTATATAAATCCTAAGCATGAGAGCATGATCAAAGAGATGGTCAAGCAAAAAATACCAAACTGCTGTATTTCCGTTTCGCACGAAGTCTTACCAGAATTCAGAGAGTATGAGCGATTCAGTACAACGACGCTTAATGCTTTTTTGATGCCTCTCATGAAGAGTTATCTGCTTAATTTTCAGCGGGATGTAAAAAAACTCGGGATAACGGCACCGCCTCGAATCAATCAATCCAACGGGGGACTCATGTCCGTTCAAACTGCCTGTAAATTCCCGCTACGAACAGCCCTTTCTGGCCCCAGTGCTGGTGTCGTCAGTGCCCTATTCATAGGAAAAGCCATCAAGGAAAAAAACCTGATCACTTTCGATATGGGCGGAACCAGCACTGATGTCTCACTTCTAGACAAGGGGATCCCTTCAGTGAACTCTGACCGATGGGTGGGAGGATACCCAGTCAAAATCCCATCCGTTGATGTAAACGCAGTTGGAGCAGGGGGGGGCAGTATCGCCTGGATTGATTTAGATGGCCTAATGAAAATAGGCCCTAAAAGTGCCGGTGCTTCTCCTGGACCTGTGTGTTACCTCCAAGGAGGTATAGAGGTCACTGTAACAGATGCCAATGTCGTTTTGGGAAGACTAAATTCAGAGTATTTGCTGGGAGGGCGCATGAAAATCGATAAACCTTCCGCTCAAACAGCGATAAGCATTTTGGGGGAACGGCTCGGGCTCAATTATAAAGAAACTGCCCTCGGTATTATCAAAATCGTTACAGCCAACATGGTCAAGGCGATCAGGGCGATATCCATTGAAAAAGGCTATCATCCTAAGGATTTCTCTATGATGGCATTTGGTGGTGCAGGCCCACTTCATGCAGTAGAAGTAGCCCGAGAGCTTGATATCTCCAAAATAATTATTCCGCCGACCCCTGGGATTTTGTGTGCCATGGGTCTCCTTGTAGCAGATGCAAGGAACGATTATGTTAAAACATTTCTAATGAATATTGACTCTTTCGATATTGAAAAATTTAATGAGATCTTTCATGAGATAGAAGAGGAAGCATATCAATGGTTGGCCGAAGAGGGATTCGCGCATGAAAAACAAAAAATAATTAAAGCAGTTGATATGCGCTATGTCGGTCAGAATTTTGAACTTTTAATTCCTGTTTCTAATGGAACTTTCAAAAGATCTGATTTGGACATTCTTATCTCAAGTTTTTATCAAGAACACGAACGAAATTATGGACACTATGTCGAGGGAGAACCCATTCAGCTCGTTAATTTTAGAGTCATTGCTCAAGGTAGCACTTCCAAATTTGACCTAAAAAGGCCTCATGAAATAACAAAAAAATCCGATTTGGGTGTTATTGTTTACAGAGAAGTCTATTTCAATTCTAAAATTCCCATTCAAACGCCTGTCTATGATCGCCGTGAGCTAGTACCTGGGGATCGGTTAGAGGGTCCAGCAATAATCGATCAGATGGATACTACCACCCTTATTTTCCCGGAAGATCATGTGGAGATAGATTCGGCCTGGAACATTATCATTACCATAAAGGAGAGCGAGTTATGAAAATAAAACTGGACCCTGTTACTATCGAAATTATTAGGAATCAACTGCATTCTGTTGTTGATGAAATAGCCATTGCTCTGATGAAAAGCGCCTATTCAACGAACATAAAAGAGCGGCGAGATCTTTCTTCAGCTGTATTTGATGCCAATGGCAAAACTATTGTACAAGGAGAACATCTTCCCCTCCATTTAGGGTCAATGCTTGGCTTGGTTAAAAAAATAAAAGAAAATTTTTCTGAAGATCGTATATATTCAGGAGATATATTTATTTCTAACGATCCCTACCGTGGTGGTGGTTCTCATCTGCCAGATGTCGCAATGGCTGCGCCTATATTTCATGAAGGACAGCTAGTTATGTTTGTCGGAAATATTGCTCATCATGCCGATATTGGAGGTGCTTCACCAGGCTCAATGGCTGGTGATATGACTGAGATCTATCAGGAGGGTCTCCGTATCCCTCCGATCAAAATTTACAATAAAGGGAACCGAGTTAGAGATGTTTTTGATCTTATTCTGACCAATGTGCGCGTACCCAAAGAGCGAACAGGAGATTATCTAGCTCATTTTTCATCCTTGAAATTGGGAGTTCGGCGTATTAATGCTCTCTATGACAAGTGGGGGGCAGAAACCTTAAAAGAAGGAATGGAAGCAATCCTTGATGCCAGCGAAAGACATCTTCGTGCAGGCATATCAACAATTCTTGATGGCGAATATTGTTTTGAGGATTTCCTGGAAGATGATGGATTTGACAATAAAAATATACCCATTCGAGTTCGGATCAAAGTGCATGGTGACGAGGTAACATTCGATTTCACCGGCAGTGCACCCCAGGTTACTGGGAATATCAATATTTCCCTGAGCGGCCTTCAGGCCACAGTTGCTTATACACTGAAATGCTTAACCGCACCGAATATCCCCTCCAATGAAGGCTTTTTTAGACCCATTCATATTATTGCACCAAAGGGCACGATTGTGAATGCAGCTTTCCCGGCTGCTTCTGCCGGGCGGGCACAAGCCTGTCAGCGAGTGGTAGATGTCATTATAGGAGCATTGGCGCAAGCCATCCCCGAAAGGGCGGTTGCTGCAGCTAATGGAGCGAATACCACAGCTGTTTTTTATGGCAAAAATCCGGTAACTGGCGAATATTACGTATATATGGAAACTTATGGGGGTGGATCTGGAGGTAGGGCACATAAAGATGGGAAAGACGGAGTTCAAGTCCATATTACCAACACCTCAAACCTTCCCGTAGAGGCACTGGAATCAGAGTATCCTTTGCAAATAGAACGTTATACATTCATTCCGGATTCCGGCGGTGTGGGAAAATTCCGCGGTGGCATGGGGCTTAGGCGTGATATTCGAATTCTTGATCATACTAGTAAATTCTCAGCTCAGGGCGAAAGATTCGTACTGGCACCCTGGGGACTTTTCGGTGGTGGCGGTGGACAAACAGGGCAAATTCTTCTTCAACCCGGTACAAGAGATGAAGTCTCTTTACCCTCCAAATGTTCTGGGGTGACAGTCAAGGCTGGTGAGGTGGTTAGTATCCAAACCCCAGGAGCTGGAGGATATGGAGAACCTTTAGAACGTGATAGATATCTTATACAAAATGACCTGTTAACCGGCAAAATCACTCCAATAAAAGCCAGTGAGCGCTACACAATCGAACCCTGATAAAGGCTTATTTCAAGATATTTTTTCATCTTTATGTAAGTCCTTCACATGAAATCAGGATAAAGGAAATTTTGAAAAAGAAGATTCCAAAAATAAATGTCAGTGACGTTCGGTTAGGTTTTTGTATATTAATCCGGATATGACACCTGGAGTTTATGCTTGCCTAACCATAGCTGATACAGGGGTGGGCATGGATAAAAATTTAACAGATAAAATATTTGACCCGTTTTTTACCACCAAAGCAATAGGCAAAGGAACTGGAATGGGGCTTTCAGTAGTGCATGGTATAGTGACTATTATGGGAGGCACTATCCAGGTATATAGTGAGCCTGAAAAAGGAACACAATTTCATGTTTATTTTCCAATAGAAAAAAGTTCTTTTGAAGAACAGGTAACCCATTCAACAGCAAAAATTCAGGGCAGCATTGAACAGATCCTTCTTGTAGATGATGAAGAAGAGATCCTTACAATGGTGAAAATGATGCTGGAACGTTTGGGGTATCAGGTTACTTCACGTACCAGCAGTCTTGAAGCGCTTGAAGCTTTTCGTGATAGTCCAGACAAATTTGACTTGGTCATCACCGATATGGCAATGCCAAATATGCCTGGAGATAAATTATCAGCTGAACTTACCAGAATACGCCTTGATATTCCCATATTGCTTTGCACAGGGTTCAGTGAAACCATGTCTGAAGAAAAAGCGGTATCTTTGGGTATTAAGGGGTTTTTATTGAAGCCGATTAAAATGAAGGATCTTGCTCAAAAGATACGTGAAGTGCTGGATGAAAATTAAGATTGCAGGATAATAGCTATATGGATCACTCTTCAAGTCTTTCAGCAATTGCAGAATAGCTGGAGCATTCTTCTGATTTTTTGAATCATGGCATGATCCCATCTCTTGTGCTTGGGAAGAATATTGTTCTGACACATGGCATTAAATTATATGAACCAGGAACATCGTCAGAAGCGATTCTTCCATATTAAACAATATAATATATAAAAAATAATGGTAGCCAGGAGTGGACTACTGGCTATAGGGCTTCTTCTTTCATCGTACAAAAATCATGAGCACTATCCTCTGTTAGTCCTCTTTTTTATTCAAAAACAATCAACCACAATATATTGTACCTTGTATTTTTTCATTCCAAGGTGCAACATTAAATAAAATTTGGAGATAGAGCAGATCTTGGTCCAGACCTGGAGAAATATTTTTTTAATATCTCAAAATCAGGTTGATATATTAAAGGGTTTAATATGGGAAAATGACTTACAATGCTGGTTTTGGCCCATATTGAATTCCGGCTTGGCAGTAACTGAGCTGGATGATGCTATTATGATCGACCAGAAGCGTGTATTTTTTCTGATTGTTTTTTCCAGATTTTTTGCAAATGCCTGGATTTCTCTTGCGCTGAATTCATTTAGTTTAGGCTTTGGCAAAAGATTATCATTCTGATTTTTAAACGGGACAAAACCTTTTTGGGTGACATCATGAAAAACCTTGTCAGAAACCTGTTCAAGTCTTGCCAGCGCTTTTGTCCAGATATGCTTTTTTTATCTTCGCCTTGTTCAGGTCGTGTTTTACGGATGCTTTTTGAACTTTTAAGGGAATGTCGATTAATAAAATCAAGTCATTCATCAAAAAAGATCGCCATTTCAATGGTTTAGGCAAGTTTTTGAAAATTAACTCTACCTGTTCCATAAATTTATGGAACAGGTCATTTGCCGCCTTGGAAATCATGGACCCCCTATCCTGGCTAACCCTTATAGAATGGAGCTTTGACAGCAGTTTTACCACCCTTTCAAGGGGTGTTTTGCCTACCGTCAAATATTCAGGCATTTTGCCCATTCCCACATCAAAGATTTCAATGGTTGCCTCAATGGATTCAATGGTTGATAAATTTTTTCTTAAACTGTTTTCATCAAAGTATTTGCGGTGTTGATAATTAAAAAATAGATTTGGACTTTGCACCATTTTTTCTTGATAAAAATTCACAAATGAGAACCGGTCATCTGATGGGATCGTTTGTTATGAAGACGACACCCTTTGTTAAGACTAAGGAAAGATAATATAATGAATAACACAGAAATATTAACGAAGAAAACAGCTTTACAATATTTTATCTACCTGATAATATTATTCACATGGTTAAGAGGAAAAGAAAGGAAATAAAATTTAAAAAAGTTGTTTCTGAGCAATTCCCCGTTAATCCCAAAAGAGGTGGCGGTCTCCTCAAAATTGAAGCCTGGGAGAATGGAAAAAGAGAAATTGTCAAATACAGCATGGCTTATATCAATCACCTCATATTTTCAGGAGATAATGGTCGGGTTATTGGATATGACAATGCTCATGATTTTCATCACAAACACTATTTCGGTGAAATATCAGAAGTCCTCGATTTCATAACCTATCAGGATTTAGTGGAGCGTTTTGAAAATGAGGTAAAGGAGTTTATAAAATGAATGTCGAACTAAAACCAGGCTCACTTTCAAATTTTTTTTCTTCGGCTAAGGAAACGGCAAAAGAGATTGATGAGAAACGTAAAGTAACAAAAAAAAATATAATTTGGATTGATCCTGTTGACTTAATATCAATTCTTAAGCCGGAAAGAATAAAGCTTGTTCAATATTTACGCAAAAAAAGAAGAGTTTTTTTCTCTGAATTGATGTCCGATATGAATCGGACACCTGTAAGCCTGAATAATGATCTGAAAATATTATTAAAATATCAATTGATAAATATTTTTAAAGAGGTCAATCCTGGACATGGCGTACATAAAGTGATTGAGCCAACATTTGGCAGCGAGAAAATAGAATTTAAAGCAGAAATATAGATTTTTCAGTCCTAAAATTTTCTGGAGAATATAAATGTCAAAATTTGTAAGCATAAGAAATATCCGGTTTATGATCAAAGAGGTTTTTGATTCAAAAGCGCTAACTGATTATGATTATTACAGCAATCACAATGAAAAAATGTTTGATATGGTTATTGATGAAGCCTTAAAGCTTGCCCGTAAATTAATGTATCCCGTTCTTGAAGAAATGGACCAAAATCAGCCTGTGCTTGAGAATGGTCAGGTTAAAGTCCATGGGGCTGTAAAAAAAATCATGAAGGAGTTTGGCCAGGGTGGATGGATCGCATCCGGGTTTTCTGATGCCCATGGCGGCGATCAGGTCCCTCTTATTATAAGCGGAACAGCCAGTTTTATTTTTGCAGCATCCAATTATTCTGCCAGTGCCTATCCTGGGCTTACAAGCGGGGCGGCTGAATTAATCACCTCTTTTGGCAGCCAGGAACTGATTGATACATATGTCCCAAAAATGCTTGACGGCAAATGGCAGGGCACGATGGCTTTGACAGAACCCCAGGCCGGAAGCTCTTTGTCCGACATTACCACAACGGCCTATCCGGATAAGAACGGCCGGTTTAAAATTAAAGGTGTGAAAACCTTTATATCTGCCGGAGATCATGATGGCGTTGAGAACATCATTCATCTGATGCTGGCGAGAATAGATAAGGCTCCTGCCGGAGCAAAAGGCATATCTTTGTTTGTGGTTCCCAAAAAACGATTTGATGAAAAGAAAAG
Source organism: uncultured Desulfobacula sp. (assembly GCA_964457495.1). GTDB lineage: Bacteria > Desulfobacterota > Desulfobacteria > Desulfobacterales > Desulfobacteraceae > Desulfobacula. The sequence continues at coordinate 52,576 of CAYWGN010000002.1, read as the reverse complement.
TCTTATTGCCAATGATATAACAGTGGCTTCCATTTATCATAAGCTTGGTTACAGGGGCATGCCTGCAACGGAGATATCCATGGGTGAAAAAGATGACTGTTTTGGATGGCTTGTGGGTAAAGAGAATAAAGGTCTATCCCAGATGTTCCAGATGATGAATGAGGCCAGAATCTTGGTGGGTTTAGCTTCCTGTGCCATTGCATCGGCAGCTTATCTGGCTGCCCTTGAATATACTGAAAATAGACCCCAGGGCAGGCCTGTCACTCTTAAGGACCCTTTGATCAAACAGATACCGATTATTGAGCATGCAGATGTCAAACGAATGCTTCTTTTTCAAAAATCCGTTGTGGAAGGTTCTTTGTCCCTTGTCCTTCAGTGCTGCATGTATGCTGATCTTATAAAAGTGTCCCAGGGGGATGAACGAGAAAAGTATGAACTTTTACTGGATCTGTTGACACCCGTTGCAAAAGCATTTCCCTCAGAATATGGGATTTCTTCCATCAGCAATGCCATACAATGTTTTGGCGGTTATGGATATTGTGAAGATTTTCCCGTTGAACAATATTTCAGGGATATAAGGATACATGCCATACATGAAGGGACAACGGGTATCCAGGGCATGGATCTTCTGGGAAGAAAAATTGTAATGAAGAATGGCAAGGCAGGTCTGTTGTTCATTGAAGAGGTAACGCTGACTATAAGGTCAGCCATGGAAATTAAGGAGCTCCAATTTTTTGCCAAAGCGCTTCAAAAGGCAATGAAACAGCTTGAAAAGGTTGCAGGCTTTCTCTTCAATGTTGCCAGGGAAAAAGGCATTGATGTCTATCTTTCCGATGCAAGTCTTTTCCTTGAGTTTTATGGCCTCATCGTTATTTCTTGGCAATGGCTGATCCAGGGGGTTGCAGCTCAAAAAGCCCTGGCTGAAAATTGTTCGAAAAAAGATAAGAATTTTTATAATGGCAAAGTGTTTACAATGAATTATTTTTTCAGATATGAACTGCCAAAAACGTTAGGGTTGGCTGCACGACTTATGGACAATGATAATCTTACTATAGATATGAAGACTAAATATTTCAAAGACTAAATAGTGTTTGAACGAAAACTCACCCATCTACTGCGTTGCTGCAAAATTCTGAAATCCTCATGTACAGTAGTACACTCCGGTTTCAAAATTTTTTGCGCCTTGTATATGGGCAACTTTTCGCCCAAACACGGGGTTTTCGGTCAGGCACTAAACTGTACCTGACCGAAAATTTCTAAAGAAAAATTGTAGGTTTTTGGTAAGGCACAAAAAAAGGAGGTTTTTAAATGAATAGAATTATATACAGGCAGGATGGTGCGATAGGTTATCTTACCTTGAACAGGCCGGATAAATATAATGCCTTTGATAAGGAAATGCTGTGTGAGTTTGAAGAATTCATCAATGCACGAATGTATGATAACAGTGTTTCAGTTATTATCCTTGACGGGGGGGATGCCAAAGGTTTTTGTGCAGGACTTGACATGCAGACATTTGGCCCGCAAATTTTTGATATGCAGCCTGTTGACGCCTATAATGCCCAGGCCAGGTTATCAAGAATGATGTTAGGCTTAAGAAAAATTCCCCAGCCTGTTATTTGCTGTGTCCATGGAGCTGCTGCAGGAATAGGCTTTTCCCTGGCAATGGCTTCGGATATCCGTATTTTAGCAGAAAATGCCAGATTTTGTGCAGCATATATAAACATTGGATTAGGCGGTGCAGATATGGCTGCCTCCTATTTTCTTCCCAGACTTATCGGTTCTGGAAGAGCCAATGAATTTCTTTTAACCGGGAATTGGCTGGATGCAAAAGAGGCTATGAACCTGGGCTTTGCAAGCAGGATTGTTCAAAGACAAGAAATGATTGACACCGCAAAAGGGCTTGCAAAGGTTATGGCAGGTAAAAATCCCCTGGGGCTTCGTATGACCAAAGAAGCCATTAATATTAATATTGATGCCGGCGGACTTGAGGCATGCCTGCAGATGGAAGACAGAAACCAGATGATGCTGGCTTTTGGGATGCATGTTAATCAAGAGAAAAAAGATTAGTCTTCAGGAGGTCTGCCTGACCACAAGAACAGGACAGGAAGCCCTACTGACGACACGATCCGCTGTAGACCCGACAATAAACCGTTCCAAAAGACTGTGGCCGTGAACCCCAAGTACGATCATATCCACTTCTTTTTGTGCAGCATAGTCAATCAATTCCTTATAAGGCTGACCTTCAAGCAGGATGGTGATGGGTGTGCACCAGTTCCGGCTGTCTTCAGGAACCATATGAGTGAGCTGTCTTTCAAGGTGGCTGAATAGAGTTTTTTTATTTTTCAAATCTTCGTTGGTTGCCTTTTTTTTAAGTTCCATATATTCAGACCGTGTCCAGTTTGTGTCCTCGCCCCCCTGAATTTTTATATAGTCTGAGGCAGGCAATTCAATTTGTTCTGCTGGTCGGAGAACATGGGCCAGGTAAAGCTGTGTCTGAAATTCCTGGGCCAGGCTTAAGGCATAGTCAAAAGCAAGTCTGGAATCCGGTGAAAAATCGCATCCCACAAGGATTTTCTTTAATTTTATCTTTTTTTCAACAGTGGAAGTCAAATGTTTTTTTTGTGCAGACAGAACCAGAAGCGGGCATTGCAGAATTTTTACCAGCCTGTCTGTGACAGAGCCGATTAGAAATCGTTTTATACCTGATCCCCCATGGGTTGCAGCAATGACCATATCAATATTGTTTTTAAGGACAATTTCATTGATTTCATCTGGTACGTGCCCGGATGAGACAATGATTTCACATTCAATATCAAGCTCTTTTGCAATTTTTTCAAGTCTGTCCTTTGCCGACTGGATAAGATCAGTTTCAATGTCTGTGTAGTTAATATAGGAATGCCCAAGACTTGAAACCATAAGTGTTCCAGATAGGATATGGCACAAGCAAAGTGATGAGTTAAACTCTGAGGCCATTGATTTGCCATAGGAGAGGACAATATTTGTAAAATCTGAAAAATCGATGGCACACATTATTTTTTTGGGTTCTAATCTCATAATTCTCCTCCTTTTTTAAAATTATTGTTTGGTTAGAGAAAGATGTCTGGTGCTTTTAGTATGTGGTTTCTCCTGGTTGAAGAATAAGAAATCAGTTGGGCCGAAAAATAATATTAATATCATATCCATTAATTTAGATTGTAATATTCTTATGCAAGGCTCGTCAAGTGCATTTTCAAGATTTTGTATTTTCAAGGTTAGTGGTGTTTTCAAAGAGCAGGTTCCTGACAGGTGTGAAAGAAATAAATATCAATCATTCAATGTTTTAAAAAAGGGTAAAATATTGTAAGGATAGATTCCAAAAAAGTTCAGGGGGATTAAAGAGGGTATATGAAAAAAAGAAATGTAAAACAAAGAATGTTACAGGTCTCTTTTGGTTTAGGGGTTATATTTTTTGCGTTTTTAATAGAACTTATGGCCCTGCATCCGTCTGGTATTTATTCCTATGTTAAGCAGAAGGGGTATAAAGAGTTTCAAATCGGGTTTTCAAAAGAACAGGTGTTAAAAAAGATCAATAAACGAAAAACCATCAGAACAATCAGGACATGCAGCCCTGATAATTTCTTTCAGCTGAAATCAAGAAAGTTATTTGAAATGGAAGCAGGTCTGGTATCATCAGATTTCTGGCTCTGCCATGACAGAACGGGGAAGGATTTTTTGTTTGTATTTAAAGGCGGAATCCTTGAAAGAATATTGCTTCAACGATTGCGATTCGGGAAAAAGGATGGGTTTATTTTCTTTTCTCAATGTAACCTTGAAATTTTTAAAGATATTGACAATTATTTGACCAGCCAGGAAAAATTAAAAGTATTTTATGATAAAGATTCAAAAGAGAAAAATTGATGCCTATAATTTCCAATCCTAACACTATAAAGTTGATACTGACAATGACCTGGTGTATAAATAATTTTTTGTGTATAAATAAAAGCAAACGTTTTAATATAGGGATTTTTTCAGATCTGAAAGGAAAGTTTAACACATGAGCAAAAGGATGGACATGGCAAACACCAGAATAGGGGTTGTGGGTGGAGGAGCCTGGGGAACAGCTCTGGCCAAATTGCTTGCAGACAAAGGGTTTCTTCTGGATCTATGGGTGTTTGAGCCTGAAGTAAGAGAACAGATTGAAAAGACCAGGGAGAACAAGATTTTTCTTCCAGATGTGAGACTGCCGGAAAATATTATTCCATCCAATGATATGGGAGTCGTTGTAAAAGAAAAAGATCTTGTGCTTGTCGTGGTTCCATCCCATTGCATGAGGGATGTTGCCGGCCAGATGAGAAATTTTATCAGTTCCGGGACAATAGTGGTAACAGCATCCAAGGGGATTGAGAACAAAACCCATATGACCATGACCCAGATCCTTGCAGAGAAAATTGATTTTCTTCCCAAAGAAAACTTTGCTGTTCTTTCAGGGCCAAGTTTTGCAAAGGAAGTCGCAAATAAGGTGCCCACAGTTGTTGCTGCCTCATCAACCAGTCGGGACGTGTCTGAATATGTTCAGAACATATTTTCCTGTCCGACATTCAGGGTGTATGTCAATGATGACCCCATCGGTACCCAGATCGGTGGTGCCATGAAAAATGTGGTGGCCATAGCTGCTGGTATTTGTGATGGAATGCAAATGGGTCTTAATCCAAGGGCTGCCCTGATTACCCGGGGTCTTACGGAGATGAACAGGCTGGGAACAAGACTGGGGGCGGATCCTCTGACCCTGGCCGGGCTTGCCGGTGTGGGAGATCTTTTATTAACCTGTACAGGCGCATTAAGCCGCAACTATAACCTGGGCATGCAGATCGGGGAAGGCAAAAAAATGGATGATATCATTTCTGAAATGAGAATGGTTGCCGAAGGGGTTAAAACAACCCGATCCGTCTACAATTTGTCAAAAAAACTGGGGGTGGATCTACCCATTTGCAATGAAGTTTATTCAGTTCTTTTTGAAGGCCGTTCTGTCAAAGAAACTATTGAACGTCTGATGAACCGCTCTTTGAAGCATGAATTGGACGGTGTTCTGGACAGTTAACTAGTGTTTTCGTTCAGGCACTATTTAATAATCGCAGATGGACGGGTCCACACTTTTGGGGACGCCTTCATAGGGGGTTCTTTTTGTTGAACTATATGTATCTTTCCCTCTCATATTTTTAAGAATTTCAATGCTTGTTTTATACCCTTTGTACAGTCTGCACATGTCCATGGCCATGCCGCATATTGATGCAACGGCCTGGATAATTGTGATATCAGTAAGAGAAAATTCCCAGGGTTTTTCAGTATAAACACGAAGGGCACCAATGATTTTATCATGGCTTATAATGGGGACACCCAGCAAAGAAGAGATGCCTTCTTTTTTAGCTTCCTGGGGATATTCGATTCTTGGATCATCCATTACATCATAGATTGCTATGGGAACAGCGTCTTTTGCTTCCTTGATGGTCTGCATGAAATGGATCGGTCCTTTGTTCAGGTATTCATCGCTCAAACCGTATGATGCAACAAGGCCAAGCGCACGGGTTTCCCTGTCCACCAAAAATATGGAGCAGCCTTTGACTCTGAATGCGGTTTTAACACTTTCCGCCGTTATCAGGGCGACTTCTTCCGGATCTTTGCACTGAGAAATAGCCGTTGTTAACCGGGTAATCGTGTCATAATAAATGGTGTGATTTTCCATAAATACCTCCCCTTTTTGATGGTTAGAGAGCTTCCTTAAAAAAACTTCAGGATGCCGGTTAAAAAATTGTTTGTAACTATTTAGCTCTTATGCTTGATACCGCACTGTCCGGTGGATATTTTTGTTCGATGCTAAACGCTTAACCTCCTGCAAATATCCATCAGACAGGGCTTTGAGATTACTTGTTTTAACGAGCTAAACAATTACAAATGTTTTTAAAATCAGATATAAGATCAAAAGAGCGTAAGCCAATATAGAAGAACTCAAATTGAAAAGAAAGGAGCTGTAGGGTGTATTCACTATATACCCATCAGGTTCAGACGTCAAAGGCTTTTAAAATTTCATGGCAGGCTTGCTGGGTGCCGCCCTGGTTTGATTGGAGGTATTCCAGGGCAAGACCTTTGCGGTCAGACCTGCTGCCTGGTTTTTCAAGGGCCTGGGTGATGGTTCTGGCAACCGCTTTCCAATGGTTTTTTTTAATGACGATTCCTTTTTTAAAGATGTCATTAGTTGCCCACGCAAAATCATCATAATATGGGCCTGTGACTACGACTGCCCCCTGGATGGCTGGTTCAATGAAGTTCTGTCCTCCCAAAGGTTTCAGGCTGCCACCGACAAAGACAACGGAGGCTAAACCATAGGCTGTTTTAAGCTCTCCAAAGGTATCCCATAAAATGATGCAAGGATTTTTCACACAAGAATTTATTTTAGACCTTAAATGAAAATTTAAATTTTGGGAGGTCAAGCGTTTTTCCCAGGCCCTGACCCTGTGCATGTGTCTTGGAAAGATGGCAACAATCTGGTTTGGGACCATTTTTAAAATATTTTTTAAAATATGGACCATCTCTTTTTCCTCCTGCTTTCTTACGGATGCCAGAATAGTCAGGGGCACAGTTTGGGGAAGTATTTTTTTTATTTGTTTCAGGGTGTTAACATCATCCTCATCTGCTGTATCTATCGCTTCAAATTTGATATTTGGCATGGTGTTCACCATTGCCCCTTCAAACACCTGTTCATATCTTTGCGCATCCTGATCTGAAGTGGCAAGAATTGTATCTGGAGACAGGTGTTTCCATAAAAATTTTGTTTTCAGATAATGGGTATAACTATTTTTGGAAAGCCTTGCATTTATGATAAAAATTTGGGTCTTGTTGAGTTTCAGAAAATAGAGCAGGGCAGGCCAGATTTCAGTTTCAAGCAGCACCATAACCCGGGGGTTGATCATTTTTATGGTTTTTTTAATGGTGTCAGGCATATCAAAGGGAAACCATTCTATTTTAAGATCTATTGATTTGTGGATCATTTTTTCGGTTAATCTTGTCCGTAAAATATCCAGGCCCTGGGATGTTGTTGTGGTCACTAAAATTTTTAAATATGTTTTTGGGGACAGCCTTTTAAGGATATTGGCAGCAAGGTAGGCTTCACCTGCAGAAGCTGCCTGAATCCATATATCTGCCTTTGTATGGTGAAAAGAATCAATCCGATTTTCAAATCCTGGCCTCATGCGTTTGTTTTTTTTGAGAAATGGAAGACTCAAGCGCCAGAGCATATTGTAAAGTTTGAAAAAATTGAGTATAAAGGCATTTTTTATCATGGGTATACATGCTCTCATTTTTTTTAAATGTTGACAATAGTTCTTGGTATAATAAATTAAGGTTTATGGAAAAGAAAAATCCGAAACTGACCAAATCTCGGCAAAAAAAAATCATTTCTCTGGTTTCTATATACTGGAAAAAACTTTTGCTGGCTGCCATATGCATGGTTGTTGTTGCCGGGGCAAACGGTGCCATGGCGCTTTTAGTCAAACCAGTAATGGATGATATTTTTATCAACAGGAACCGGGACATGCTCTTGATAATTCCCGGGGTTGCCATCCTGGTCTTTTTTTTAAAAGGTGCAGGCTCCTATGGATCAGAATATTTGATGAACTATATTGGGGAAAAGATCATCCGGTTTTTCCGGGACTCTTTGTATGAAAAGATCATGGATCTTCCCATATCCTTTATTCACAGGGAAAAAACCGGAGCCTTGATGTCCCGCATTACAAATGATGTGAATATCGTTAAAGGCATGGTTTCCACGGCCGTGATTAATGTGTTCAGGGATTTTTTCTCAGTGATTGCCTTTTTATTTGTTATTTTTTATCGGGACTGGCAACTGGCATTGGGCGCTTTTATCGTTCTGCCCCTGGCCTTTTATCCCATTGTTCTGTTTGGCAGGCGGGTTAGAAAATTTTCCACAGGGACCCAGGAAACCATGGCAGATTTGAATTCATTTCTGCATGAAACATTTACCGGCAGCAAGATCATAAAAATTTTTAATCTTCAGGCTTTTGAAAAAAAACGGTTTAAAGAGAAAACCCAAGTGCTTTTCAGGTTTGAGATGAAAAAAGTCATTGCCAAAGCTTTGTCCTCGCCTATCATGGAATTTTTAGGCGGCCTTGGCATTGCATTTATTATCTGGTTTGGTGGCCTCAGGGTGATTAGCGGCACATCAACACCCGGAACATTTTTCTCATTTCTCACTGCCGTAATGATGCTCTATGATCCTGTGAAAAAATTGTCCAAGCTCAACAACACCATCCAGGAAGGCATTGCTTCAGCCACAAGAATATTTGATATTCTGGAAGAAGAGTCTGCCATTAAGGAAAAGAAAATCCCTGAAATTATTACAGAAAGCATTTTTGATGTTGAATTTGATCATGTTGGTTTTTCCTATAATGATAATGAGGCACCGGCTTTAAATGATATCAATCTAAAGGTTGCACCGGGTGAAGTCCTGGCCCTTGTCGGGATGAGCGGGGGAGGAAAGACCAGCCTAGTCAATCTTGTCCCGCGCTTGTATGATGTTAGTTGCGGCCGCTTGCTGATTGCAGGAAAAAATGTAAAAGATCTTTCAATCAAATCCCTGCGGGATCATATTTCCATCGTGACCCAGGAACCCATCCTTTTTAATGAATCAGTGAAGGACAATATCCGGTATGGCAAGATGGATGCAACAGATCTTGAAATAGAAAATGCAGCAAAAGCCGCCTATGCCTATGAATTTATACAGGGGTTTCCCCAGGGGTTTGATACCATTATAGGTGAACTGGGTTCCCGGCTTTCAGGGGGAGAAAAACAGCGGATCTGTATTGCCCGTGCCCTGATAAAAGATGCACCGATTCTTATACTGGATGAAGCAACCTCTGCTTTGGATTCCCAAGCCGAAAGGGTGGTGCAAAAAGCCCTGGAAAATTTGATGAAAGGCAGAACCTCCTTTGTGATCGCTCACAGATTGTCCACCATTGATTATGCTTCGAGAATCATTTTGCTGAAAAACGGGACCATAAAAGAACAAGGAACCCATGAGGAGCTGATGGCCCAAAAAGGAGACTATTTTAAACTTCAAACCATGCAGGCTACTAAAGGCTTGAATGATTTTAGGGTTTAAGTTTTAAGTTTTAAGTTAAATCCTAAATCCTAAATCTTAAAACCATACCTGAACGGGGTTTTCGTTCAGGTAGTAAATAATTAAAGGAGAGAAAAATGGCAGTTTCTGAAGAATTATTGGAAATACTGGTTTGCCCCAAATGCAAGGGTGAGATTCATTTAAATAAAACAAAGGACGGGCTTGAATGCCCGGCATGTCAACTTTTATATGAAATAAAAGAGGATATTCCCATTATGCTCATTGATGAGGCAAAACCTATATAATGTTTGGACGAAAACTCACCCATCTACCGCGTTGCTGCAAAATCCTGAAATCCTCATGTACAGCAGTACACTCCGGTTTCAAGATTTTTTGCGCCTTGTATATGGGCAACTTTTCGTCCAAACACGGGGTTTTCAGTCAGGCATTATATAAGCCATGAGTATTCCAAAAAATCCAGATCCTGCAAAACTGGTAGTCGGATGTATCATGAATGACAAGGCATTGATAGAAAAGGTCTTTTCTCTGCTGGAAGAGGCATTCGGCCCTGTGGACATGATCAGCCGCTGGCTTGATTTTGCTTATACTGATTATTATGACAAAGAGATGGGCGCTCTTTTGTTTCGAAAGGTTTTTGTGTTTAAAAATTTAATTGCCCAGGATGAACTTGCCCTGATCAAAGAGAAAACCAATGAAATTGAAACTCGGTTTGCAAAAGCCGGAAAGAGATCGGTGAACATTGATCCTGGATATCTGGTTTCATCTCGGTTTATTCTGGCCACGGGCAAGGAATATTCCCACAGGATTTATATTGGCCGCAAAATTTATGCCGACCTGACATTGATGTATTCTAAAAAACAGGGTTTTAAAACATTGGATTGGACATACCCGGATTATGCATCAAAAGACATGATTTCTTTTTTATCAAAGGTCAGGGATAAATATCTTTTAGATTTAAGGACCTCAAATGAAATAAATTGAGCAGAAATAGCGCAGGATTTTGGTTCATCTACAAGGCGCATCAAATGTTTAATACTATACGTATTAGGCCTTTGGTGCAACACAGTAGATGGAGCAAAAGACAAGCAATTTCGTTCAAGTTATAAAATTTGTGGCCCTAAAGGCAGACAAAGGAAAAAAAAAATGATTAAAAGCATGACAGCTTTTTCGCAGGTTTCAAATACTGATGACACTATCACAGCAGATGTCACCCTTCGTTCTTATAATTCACGACATCTTGATATTTCTTTTTATGGTCCTGAATCCTGCCAGGTTTTTGAAGAGGATATTAAAAAGCTGATCGCCAAAACCCATGATAGGGGAAGAATTGAGATTAAATTGTTTGTTCAGGATGATGCAATAGATCTGGAACTATTTGAAGTGGATGATGCAAGGACAGCATCCTATTATCAGGCATTAAAAAAGATAAAAAAAGATTTAAATTTGTCAGCCGACATTTCTATGACGGATATCTTATCTGCCAGAAATGTGATTGTTCCTTCTAAAAAGAAACTGGATTCAACAAACCTGTGGGAGGCGATCAAACCTTGCCTTGAGACAGCCAGTATCAATCTGGATCTCATGCGCAAAGAAGAGGGGAAAAATCTTTATTCGGACTTAAGTGCAAGGATTGATTATATTGAAGGCAATTTAAAGCAGGTTGAAAAAGAGGCTGCAAAAATTCCCCAGGTTTATAAGAAACGGCTCATGGAAAGAATATCCTATCTAACCTCGGATACAGAAGGACTCGACCCTGTCAGGATTTCCCAGGAGGCAGCCATAATTGCTGACAAGAGTGATGTGTCAGAGGAAATTGTTCGACTTTACAGCCATATTAAACAATTCAGGCAGGTCCTTGATTCAGATGATTCTGAAGGCAGGAAGCTTAATTTTTTAATCCAGGAGTTTAACAGGGAATTTAATACCATTGGTTCAAAGGCTGGAAATGCTGATTTATCTCATATGATCGTCAACCTGAAATCAGAGCTTGAAAAGATCAGAGAACAGGTACAAAATATTGAGTAATTTTTATATATTGAAAAGGAAGAACCTATGGAACAGCTTCTTTTAAATTTAGGCTTTGGAAACACTGTGGTGGCGCAAAAAGTAGTGGCGATTTTATCGCCCAGTTCATCTCCCATGAAACGGGTCAAGGATGAAGCTAAGCAGGAAAAGCGCCTTCTTGATGTGACCCACGGTAGAAAAACAAGGGCCTTTATCATCACGGAAAGCAATCATGTCATTCTTTCATCCATTCAGTTTGAGACATTGGCCAGCCGATTTGGATCCCTTATGAACAAGGGAAAAGAATAATCTTATGCCAGGCCCAGGAAAGTTATTTGTCATCTCCGCTCCTTCCGGTGCCGGGAAAACAACATTGATAAAAAAGGTATTAACCCGGTTTAAAAACCTTTCTTATTCTATTTCCCACACCACTCGGTCGCCTAGGAAAAATGAACAAAACGGTCTTGACTATTTCTTTATAAACATAGATGAGTTTGAACAAAAAATAACCCTGGACCACTGGCTTGAATGGGCAAAGGTTCATGATAATTTTTATGGTACATCCAAAGGATTTGTAAAAGCCTGCCTTGTAAAAGGCCAGAGTCTTATTCTGGATATTGATGTCCAGGGTGCAAGACAGATTATGGCATTGGGCCTGGATATAGTTTCCATATTTATCATGCCGCCTTCTTTTGAAATTTTGTCTCAACGCCTTGAAAACCGCGGAACTGACACAAAAGAAGTGATAGCCAGACGTCTTGAAAATGCAAAATCAGAAATAGATCAGAAAGACCTGTTTCAATACGTGGTGGTCAATGATAACCTTGACAAAGCCACAGAAGAGCTTTGTTTGATTTTTAAAAAAGAGATGGCCTGGCCATGAAAGAAAAAATGAAAGAAAAAAATGATATGCTTTTTGGATTCCATTCTGTGTATGAAGCATTAAAGGCAGACAAAAGAAAATTTTATAGTATATTAATTTCAAAAAACAGGTCTTTGGGCAGGATGGAAAATATTGAGACCATTGCCAGGCAAAGAAACATAAAAATAGAGATGGTTGATCCTGAACTTCTGGACAAGATGACAGATTTTTCAAACCATCAGGGCCTGGCTGCCAACACCTCTTTTTTCCCCATGAAAAAAGCTGCCGAGGTTATAAGGCTTGTACAGGAAAAAAAAGAGCCTTGTTTTATCCTGATTTTGGAAAGCATTGAAGATCCCCATAACCTTGGGGCATTAATCAGAACAGCACTTTGTGCCGGGGTTGATTATATTCTTATCCCAAAAGACAGGTCTGCAGTTCCTTCTTCAACAGTGTCCAGAAGTTCTGCCGGTGCCATGGAGCACGCCAATATTTTTTATATCACAAATACGGCTTCCATATTAAGAGCTTTAAAAGAAAATGGAGTATGGGTATCCGGGCTGGATGCAGACGGCCATACATTGCTGTTTGACTCTGATTTGACCGGGAATATTGCGCTGGTTATCGGTGGTGAACATAAAGGCATCAGACCCCTTGTAAAAAAAGAGTGTGATTTTTTGTTGTCTATCCCAAATAAAGGGAATATTAATTCTTTGAATGCTTCTGTGGCAGGGGGCATAGCAATGTATGAAGCACTTCGTCAGCGAAGGTGACAACGGTGAACAAGTAACATGTTCAAGATTTTTCAGAATCATTGCAAACCATATTATGTATCAGCATTAAAAAAGACTATCAGACTTTTTGAACAGCTTTTATATCCAATAAAATGTTTAAAATGTGGTGTGTATATTGATCCTGATATGATTACACCCCATACAATGGAGGCCTGTTTTTGTGATCATTGCATGGCCTCGGGATTTTATTCCATTGATAGTCCTTTTTGTACAAAATGCGGAGTTAAGTTTCATAAGAGTTTTAATGAAAACCACATGTGCGAAGCCTGCCTGAAAAAACCTTTAACTCTTGACCGGGTCAGAGCGGCACTTGAGTATAAAGGCATAATAAAAGATGCAATTCCGCTTTTTAAATATCATTCAAAACTGTCTATTGCAAAAGTATTTGAAAACATTTTGTTTGACACATTTCTACATCACTATGCAGAATCCGGTATTGACATTATCATGCCCATACCCCTGCACAAAAAGAAATTGAGAAAAAGGGGGTTTAACCAGGCATTTCTTCTGATCCGGAACTTTGTGAAGCACTATCAACAGGCTTTTGATCAACCACCTTCATGGGAAATTGATACTATTTCACTTGCCAGAATTAAAATAACACAACCCCAGACAGGCTTTGATATTGATCAAAGGAAAGCCAATCTGAAAAATGCATTTAAAGTTGTCAACCAAAAGATAATTGATAATAAACATATCCTCTTGATTGATGATGTATTTACTACCGGGGCCACCTGCAATGAAGCTGCCAGGGTATTATTAAAACACGGGGCAAAAAAAGTTGATGCACTGGTGCTGGCCAGAGCCTGAAACACAGAGCCATGGATAAATTACCATTTAGGGAATTTGGCAGTGTCGCCATTTTTCCTAAATGGTAATGAGCTATATGGTCTGATCTATCCCCAATCTCTTTGCCATCTTGTCCTGGGGGACGTCAAGACGGTTCATTCTGCACGAGATTCAATCTTGCCTCACCCGTAAAAAAGATGCAAATTTGGGTATCCCTTTTTTGGTAAAACCATAGTACTTGAAGGTAACAATTGTTCCTATGGATGGAGGATTTTTTCTGTTTTGGTCTGTAAAGCCTGTGCCCAGCTTAAAAATTATCTCATTTTCAAGCTTTATGGTAAGAGACCCCATCATGGTTTCATATTTTCCTTTTCCCTTGTTTAAACCAATGACCACACCTTCCATATCCCAAAAATTTTTTACTTTCAGGACATGGGCACTTCGGCCTGTATGGTAAGGCATTTCCGGGTCTTTTATGATTACTCCTTCCCCGCCTTTTGATTGGACCTTATCCAAAAAAAGATCAAGATCTGATTTGTCTTTGATCCTTATCTGGGGAATAATCCTTATATGAGTATTCTTGTGGGTTTCAAACCATGCTCTTGCCTTGTTGAGTCGGGGAAGAAAACCGCCTTTTTCATTTGGAACCTCAAAAATATTATAGGTGATTTTCTCCCAACAATTTCCTGGATTTTTATCAAGGACCGTTGACTGGATAAATTCAAAATCGCCTCTTTTGCTCCAGAGTTCACCATCCAGTTCAAAAGGAGGAAAATTTTTAATAAACCATGACGGCGGATTTAGAGGCAATCCCTTTCGGGTCAGCAATTTTTTTTTGTTCCAATAACCTCGGATACCATCAAGTTTTTCACTCATCACCCACCCTGTTATTTCTTCTTCGCTGGTGTAAGCTTTGGGTTTTTGTAAAGATAAATCCCTGGCAAACAGGGTTTGTTCAAAACTCAACAACAAGAATAATACAGATACTATTGTATATTTAAATCTTTGACAGGGAACCATTCCATCTCCTTGGTTACGACACCCAATATTTTTTCTAAAATATGAATGTATTTGTTGTCAATAAAAATAAGTATCAACAGGGATTGGCCATTGTTATTTCTTCTTTAATTAAATTTTTTAAAAATAATATGTAAATTGCACATAGGCACTTGGGGCAGCATTGGTATAATAATTTGTGCCTGGAATCAAAAAACCTCCATATTCACTTGTTTTTTTTCCATAAAAAATACTTGCACCAAAATGCAGATTTGAATTCTGTGTCACACTAAAGATTGCTCTGGGTTGGATTATAGCGGAAGGATCCCTGACATTGCTGATGACACTTAAATAAATATTCAGCAAAGGATGGAGTTCCATCTGGATCTGACCGGATAAATAATTCTTCCCAAGGGCAAACAATTCCCCTCGGTCAATTCTTTCCATACTTTCAGGATCGACCATGGCATTTGTATAATTATTTTTTCCCAGGCCATTATGATAATATTCAATCAGGCCGTAATAATTTTTATCCTGCCATACCCAGGAATAATCAATGTTTGCAACAAACTCAAAATATCCGCTCTTGTTTTGGCTATTTTTCAGGGTTGACCACACAAGATCGCTTCTCCATGCTGCATCTTTAAAATAACCAGTGCCTCCCAGACCTAAAATCATTTCATTATAATGCTTTGCGCCCATTACATCCATTTCAATATCACCTGCAAAAAAATGAAATTTCCCTGCAACAGACGATTTTTTAAAATCAATTTCATCTGTTATTATATTTCTTCTTGGAACATAAAGCAGATTGCATTCTCCTAAAAATTTATTATTAAACCGGACAGACACAAGATCATCCCCCATCTTGTAATCGCGGATCGTATCAGAAGGTGCAAAAGGATTGAAAAGATCCATGGGATTGAAAATAAAACCATTTCCCCATGTTATGGCCTGCCTTCCAACGATGATGTCACCCCAGGATGGTTTTATTGAAAAAAACAGACGGTCAAACCGATGCCATAAAACATAATCCTCAGTTTGTTTAAGTGTTTTTGTCAGGTCTAAAAGTCGTCTTTTATCAATGTTTAAAGATTCAGATGTCAACCCGGCGGCAGGCAATGGGAAATATTTTTGAATATTATATTGTTTTTTATTATTATCCCCTGATTTGCGAAAAATCTCATAATGAGCTTCAAAATAAATTTTCTCAGATAAAATAAGCTTGTCTTTTAGCCTGACATTGGCAAGACCATCCAGACTTGTATGGGTTCCAACCGGTTCAAAATAAGACCCGGCATCATATCCTGCTACTCTTCCCTCAAGTTTTAAATGCCCGCCAAACTGGTTATCAATATTTTCATACCAGGTCTTGTTTTCATCCTCAGTTTTGTTTTCAAATTGGGCCTTATCTTCATACAAGACCGGGTCCGGCCCGGCCAGAAGGTTCTGGGCAAACACCAATGACAAAAAAAAGGATATGAGCCAAAAAAGCTTATCATGCTTTGATTTCATCATTTACAATGAGCCCATCTTTGATAGTGACAAGTCGTGTGGCATAATCCATGACCATGTTGTCATGGGTTGAAAAAATAAAGGTGACCTTTTTTTCTGTGTTCATTTTTTTCATCATTAAAACAAGGTCTTCTCCTGTTTTTGAATCAAGATTTGCCGTGGGTTCGTCTGCAAGAACTATGGCAGGGCCTGAAACAATAGCCCTCGCAACTGCAACCCTTTGCTGCTGGCCGCCGGAAAGTTCGGCAGGTCGTCTGTCATATTTTCCTTTAAGGCCCACATCATCCAGTATTTCCTTTGCCCTGTCATATCGTTCAATTTTAGGCACTCCCTGCAAAAGCATGACATACTCAACATTTTCAATGGCGGATAAAACCGGAATAAGATTAAAGGCTTGAAAAACAAAGCCTATTTTATGCAGTCTTAAAGAGGCAAGACCTGCCTGGTTCATGTCTGCAAATTTATTGTTGTCAACTATCACACTTCCTGAGTCCGGCACATCAAGGCCGCCGATGATATTCAGCATTGTGGTTTTGCCTGAGCCTGACGGGCCGGCAAGGGCAACAAACTCTGCCTTATCTACTATAAGATCAACGCCGCAAAGGGCTTCAACGATTACTTTTCCCTGCTTATATGTTTTTTTGATATTTTTTGTTTCAACAATTGCCATATCCTGTCTCCATTTACATTGATCTTCTCTGTTTTTTATTCCCATGGTATCTAATTTTTTGTCATGGCCGTGGTCGGTGTAACCCTGGCAGCCTTAAAAGCCGGATACAAGCTGACTAAAATACCCAAAAAAAGCACCACTAGTCCTGCCACAATAACATCCTGGACCCAGATTTCCGGATACAGAATTCTTGGGATTCCCCACATTTGCGTGCCTGCTGCCAGAGCTGATAAATCGATTCCGTTTTTTGCAATGACGGCAACACTTAAAAATCCCAGTATATTACCTGCCAATATTCCCAGAACCAAAAGGAAAAAACTCTCTGTCACAACCCCTTTAATAATCTGAAAGGGTCTCATCCCAAGGGCCTTCATTAAACCAAACTCCCTCATCCTCTCAAAGATGGCCATAAGACTTGTATTGACAATGCCAAAACCCATTGCAACAAAAACTACAAAATACCAGATATAAAGGAAAAATCCCGATATCTTGAGATATGCTTTCATCATGGGTAAAAGTTGCTGCCAGGTTTCAATAACAAAAGTATCATCATTGATAGCGGCTTTTAATTTTTCTGCAGCCCGGGTTTCGTTTTTTCCGGTAATATCAAGTCTGGGCAGCATGATGGAAATTTCTGATATCGAATCCCCCATTTTAAGTATTTTTAAAGCCTGTGATATGGGGACAAAAACAAATTGTTTTTCAACCGCTTCAGATTCTGCACTGAAAATTCCTACAATCCTGAAAGCTTTTGATGCTATTTCCTTTTGGGTGTTCTGGGACATGAGAATAAGCTTATTCCCTATTTTTGTATTAAATTTCTCAATAAAAGCCTTTCCCACAATAATTTTATTTTTATCTTCCGGTAAAAGAAATCGTCCTGATATCATTGCTTTTCCAATAAAGGAAATTTTTGCTTCCTTTTCAGGTTCTATCCCAACAAGGGTCACGCCGGTTGCGTGCCTGGCATTGGAAGCAATTGCATTTACCCTGACCCGTTTTGTCCAAAAAATACCTGGATCAAGGGTTGTAGAAAGGGCCTTGTCAAGTTTATCAATATTATTCATGGAATTTTCAACAACAGGGTCATTACGATAATCTTTGTGATGGATTTGGATACTTCCCGTAAGGGTGGATATGGCGTTTTTCACCATCTGGGTTTCCATTCCCCGCATGAGTGCTCCCAGAAAAATCATGCTCCAGACACCTATGATTACTGCCAGCAGGATCACAATGGTTCTTCTCGGATTTCTCCAGATATTTCTCCACGCTAATATTATATACATAATTTATTATCTCTTATACATTGGCCATGGCTTTAACAGGGTTCAATTTTCTTATTCTCAAAGCGGGGAAAACAGAAGACACAAAGGTAATCAAAAATACGACAAAAGGCCCTGCCGCTGCTGAAATCAGGGACAGCCTGGGATATAGTCTTTCTGGAATCCCATATTCTTTAAGGATGTCTTCCGTGCCGGCAATAAAAATCCCATATTTTTGAAAATAAAGCGTTACGAGGCTTCCGATGATGATTCCCAATAAAATTCCCACAATGGTCATGCAAATGGATTCAAACATGACAAGCTTTGTAATCCTTGAAGGACTTGTCCCAATGGCCATCATGACTCCGAACTCCCGGGTTCTCTCCAGGATAGCCATTAAAAATGTATTAAAAATGCTGAAGGCAACAACAATGACAAGGATGATATACATGATGATGCCGCTGACAAGATCCATTTGTATCCCCTGCAGAAGCCCTGGCATGATTTCCATCCAATCCGGGACCGCAAGAGAGTCATCCCCTTTGATAGTTAAAAAATTATTCTGGATGTTTTGTTTGATCATGGAGACATCCCCAAGGGAATCTGCTGTTATAACTGCTTCATGAACACTTTTTCCCATTGAAAAGATTTCCTGGAATCCTTTAAGCCCCATCATGATAACATTTCGGTCAAACTCATCAATGCCTGAGTTAAAAATGCCTTTTATGGTAAGAACTGCAGCTGCAATTGAACCGTCCCGACCCTGTCCCAGTATGGTAATCTCATCATTGATATCCACTTTTAAATTATTTGAAAGAAGTCCTCCCATAAGGGCAGTATATTGGTCGTCCTCTTTTAGATAACTGCCTTTACGAACAAGGGATTTTATGCTTGAAGCATTGGCTTCCTTTAAGGGATCTATCCCAGTTACAACAACCCCGTATGTTCTTTTATCAGACGATACAAGACAGAACCCATTGGTCCGGAAAGTGTAAGTATCAATGCCTTTTATCGTGTCAAGAAATTTTGCGACCTTGTCAGGGTTTTTAATTACAAGGCGCATTTTTTTGTCTTTAAGATATCCCTTTGCCTGGATCTGTAGATGACCCGTACTGATCTTAACAGAAGTATTAATCATGGTTTCATAACAACCAAGCTGGAAAGAGAGCATAAACACAAGGATCATACTTGCAAAGGCAATTGCTGCAATGGTAAGAAGTGTCCTCCGGGGGTTTCGCCATATATTGCGCCAGGCCATTTTTAATTCTATTGACATGCAATATCCTTTTAGATTCCTGGATTTTTAAGATTAGTCTGGGTAAAAATATTTTTGTTCAAACTTTTTTTAAATTTAATCTTCTCATATACAAACAGGGTATACTCAGTTGTTGTATCTGATTTCTGCATTTTCCATTTTAAGGGGAAAAGCCTGTCTCCTGCCATCTGGATATCCCATGCAGTCATTATCTTTACAGGCGCAAGGTCTTCATCAAAAAATGTTTCACTTAAAAGGATATTGTCCTCACGTATGGTAAGCTTGATCATTCCCCAGATAACCGGGGCCTCGGGTTTAGGCATTGATTTTATAGAATATACTTTTTTGCCTTCATGGATTTTTGTGTTTTCCAGGGTATGCATATAATCTTTGATAAGGCTGTCGCTCTTTGCAAGGTCGTTGTTGGAAAAATCCGATCCCTGCCAGCTTTGAGACATCATGGAAGGGGGAAGTTTGATGACCCGGTTTACCTTGGGATTATACATCCACATTCCTTTGCCGGCTTTAAGAGTACCATTCCCTCTGTCCTTTGCAGGTTTGGTGATGACAAACAGGGAATCTGATTCACCCCGGGTCCAGGCCTTGATGGTCATGACGCGCTCCCAGTCAGGACGGTGAATGGTCATGGTTATGGTTGACACAGAGGCTTCACCACGCCAGTAATCAAAGGCTTTTTTTACGATTGTTTCGGCAGACATCTGGGCGTGTGAGCTTGCTGCAAAAAAAAGTATTCCAATTATTAATATGGCTTTTTTCATTCTGCCCCTTTAATCTGAATTGAGAGTCTGAATCAAGTTTTTATGATTATTGAGAATAGGCACATGATATATCTTGTGTCAATGGATTATACAATTGCGGATGTTGCCATTTCTAATAAATGATTATGTGTTCATGATTGATTATTCCATATTTTTTGTATTCACCGCAATAGGTTTCAAAAAAAATATGGGCTTGACAGAAGGGCCCTTGCCTATGCCCTGCAACCCATACCCCGACCTCCTCGGTAAGATTCAGTGCCATTCTTGATATGTAATTTTGCTCATAATCTTAAAAAATTGTTAAATTCTTTTTTAAGATTAAATCAAGACGTATAAAAATGAGCTGAGTCTTCTAAAATAATCTGTTCTCCAAATAATATAAAAAAACATTTTCCCAGAATCATCTGATATGGATTTTGAATAATCCTGTTACTCTTCAATTATGTAGCGAGTTTATTTTGTTGCCAGTTTTTTCTTCGAATGGATTTTTAAAAGGATTTTTTTTGTGACAGAGTCTTCTATGGTTAATCCACCGTAGGTATCAAAATCCACCGGGAATAACAATCTGGATA
>CAYWGN010000002.1:0-31938 GCA_964457495.1 uncultured Desulfobacula sp. | reverse complement strand
TTTTTATAAAAAATAATATCAGCTTTATTCCTTTGCCCTAACACATAGAAAATTACTGTTGTATTCAAATTTCAATCATGCTACAGCAAAATTAAAGATGTTTTCAGATGAAATATTTACAGGAGGAATATAAATTGAGAAAAATATTTTTTATGCTGGTATTGGGCATAGCGATTTCAACTATGGTTAATCCACCGTAGGTATCAAAATCCACCGGGAATAACAATCTGGATATTTTTATTGTTGATCCGGACAATTTTTGATATCCATAGATTCATACTGCCATTACAAATCCCATTTTTGAAGCGAATTTCGAATTGTTTTGAATAGAATCTGAATCGCGACCTGGCCTGTTGCTGTTTGTTATTTTTTTCACAAGAAGACCGAAGGAGGCCGTATGTTAAAAAAACAACCACTTACCCTTTACATCTTCGGAAACCAAAATGCTATGAAAAAAATTCTGTTTGTTTCGCTCATTCTGTTTTTATTTTTCAGGACTCCGGCACCGGTGCTGCCTGCAATGCAAGTCGTTCAGAACGGCATCATCTTTGATGACACCAACAAGCTATACTGGATCCAGGACGTGGGTTCCTTTAAAGACCTGAACTATTCTGAGACACTCGATGCCATCAATAATTTAGACCCCATAGATGGCGCGTCTTGGCGGCTGGCCACTTTGGAAGATATCGAGGTTTTATTCTCCTACGATGGTTCGGACCTATTCAGCCTTTTTCTTGGATGGGATTACAGCATAAACTACGAACTGGGTGGCCGATATGATGCTGTGCCCTCTATCTCAGATAACCCCCAGACCCACCTGACAGCAACTGTGTCTGAGAACGGTTACGGCTATTTTTTTTTTGATCTGGTTTATGAAATTGAGGATTCAGAGGCCAACTATTATACAGGAGCCTGGGTTGCGGCTGATGCCGTTGATCTGGATGAGAGCTTGACGTTTTATTATCCTTTCAGCGGCAACGCAGAAAACCAGATCAACACTGGCAACAATGGATCAGTTAACGGGGCTGTTCTGACCCAGGATCGATTCGGGAACATCGACAACGCCTATCAGTTTGACGGCGTCGATGACTTCATCGATATGGGGACCATGGACATCAGCATACCGGTTACGATTACGATATGGTTCAGATCATCACAGATTAATGCGGAGTGGAAAAACGTGCTTTGCTGGGACAGCACTGCTGATCCCTATGAAGGTATTCAGATCATGGCCAATGGTGACGGCAGGATGAAATACCGGATCGGGGACAAAAACGAGGTTGAAAAATCTTCCGGTATCATTGACGGGGACGGGAACTGGCACCTGTTGGTGATATCGAGAAATACGGACAACGAACTGAACCTTTACGTTGACGGGACCTACGAGGCCTCCGCCTTCGTAAGTTCCGGCATCGGAACAGGCCATACCCTTTACATAGGCAAATCCTTCAGGCCAGATTCCTGGAATGAATTTTTCAAAGGGGATATCGATGATATCCGCATATACGGCAGGACGCTGTCACCGACGGAAATCCAGGCGCTTTATTCGGGAACCAACACAGGTCTGCAAACAGGGAACATCGAGGAAATTTCCATTTTATCACCCATGAATGAAGAGGCAGTGGGATTCGGATCATCTGGGGGGATCGTAACCTTTTCGTTCAGCAAAGTTGATAAAGCGGCCAAATACATACTCAATTTAAATCTCACCGACATCCTGTCGGATACTTCCATTGCGGTCCCCATTGAACTCATCCCCCCAACCGGTCAGAGCACCGGAGGGAATTCCGACCCAACGCCCGGATTCACTGAATCAGTCATCGAAATGGTCTTTGATTTTATGCTGGATTCATCCACCTGGGATGTCCTGGCACTGTATGATATAAAATGGGGTGTTGAAGCCTATGACGACACCGGTGCTTTGCTTGGGTCTACCTACCTTGGTTCAACTGCCTTCAAATACGTAAATGGCCTGAAGTTCATTGCCACCAACTCCATTACCATGACGATCCCTTCAAATGGCTCCAGTCTTACTCAAACTGATGATGCGCCGTCATTCCAGTGGGATGCTTATCAGGGTGTCAGCACTCACTCTCTGGTTCTGGCCCATGTGGGGCCTTTGGAATTTGATTCTATCATTATCCAAGACAATTTGCTACTGACTATCTTCCCAATGGATGACTCGACTTGGCAGACCATGCTCACTGGCACCTGGTACTGGACGGTTTTCGGGTATGATGCAAACGGTGTCATGACACCGAACAACTTCACAATATTTGATTTTAAAGTTCAGTAATCTACAAATAATATATTAATGGAAGAGCAGGGTCAGAAATGGCCCTGCTTTAATTTGTATTTCCATCCATACACTCTGAATTCATATTACGTTATATGAACCAAAGTCAGTATCAAAAGCAATTCTTCCACAGTTTTTTTTATATAAAAAACAAAGCAAGAATTTTCCACCATCTACTAAAAGTCTCAATCTGAGTTTGAAACCTGAATCAGCCAGATTGTTTACTGCTTTATTGCCCTTTGGCAAGTGATTTGACACCTAATGTTTCGATCAATCGGTTGATGTCTGTGGTTTTAAGGTTCATTCCGCCTTCTGAAACCGGAAGCAGGATGATGCGCTTTCCCTGCATTGCTTCTGCGATCCTCAGTTTCACAATGGCCTCGCCCCCTGCACCGGCCAGGGCATTGTTCATTTCCTGGATACCCTTGGCTTCTGCAATGCCTTCTGCCTGAATTGCCTGGGCAAGAAGCTGCTGCTGCTCCTGGTATACATCCGCTTCTATTTTTGCTTTAAGGTATTGACCATCGGCATCGGCCACCATTTTGTTAACATCCCCCCTGGCTTCTTCCAGTTTGCGTTTGTATTCTTCAAGGGCTGCATGCTGAGCAGATCTGTTTTTTTCCACCTGCTGATCCGCCACTTTTTTGTCCTCAATGGCCTTGGTGTATTCAGTATTGAACCGATAGTCATTGGTCAGTACTTTTTCAACGACCACTCCCATGGGTCCCAGGATTTCCTGGAGTGCTTTTTGGGCTTTCTGGGACTGTGTTTCCCGGGCCTCAGCCACATAAAAGGCCTCGGTTTTAAGTTCTCCAAAAATATCCCTTGGTTTGCTTCTGGCCACAGTTCGAACAATTTTATCCCTGAGAGTGGTATCATCCGGGGCCACATATTGTAAAATATAAGATGCCTTATTGGCATCAATGCGGTAGACAATAATCACATCCAGACTGATATCATTGCCGTCTGTGGTTTTAAACAATAAATCGTCCTGGGTTCTTCGGTCGCCCCTTAATTTTGAAAAGGTCATTTCCAGGTTCTGAAGCTTGGTATCAAACACATGCCAGTCATTAACCCAGGGCAAGAAAAAATAGGTGGCACCCGGAGTATACACACGGGATTCAACCCCTTTTTCTCCGAAAAAACCCAGCTTTCGAGTTCGAACCCCAACTTCTGTTTCCCCTGTGGTATGGGGAACGCAGCCACTTACGGTAATCAGAGCCATTAATAAAATAATGAAAATAGAAAAATGCTTCATTTTACACCTCCCTGGCGGACATCGAATAATTCTAGGGCATTGTTGAGGTCTAACGGGTTTACCCCGTTGGGTCCGTCGCTGGGCAGGATAATTATATCCAGGCTCTTGTAAACATCAGCCATTTTCAACGCCACCATTCGTTCAGAGCCAATGCCTTTGAGCGCATCATTTCTCAAACGCACCCGTTCTGCTTCTGCCAGGGTAACCAGTAGATCGGCTTCAGCCTTTATCTTGCGGACATACAGATCTTTTTCAGCGATCTTCCGGGTCACATAGGCCTTGCCTTTTTCAATTTCAACTGCGGCAATAACCATTCCTTCCTGAATAATTTTTTTTAATTCAGCCTCTTCCTTGGCTGCTTTTGCAGCTGACTGGTTGGTAAACACCATCTGATCCTGCAGTTTTTTTTCTTCAATATTTTTCTGGATTTCCGGGCTGTATCTGAAATACCGCACCAGGACCTGGTCAACTTCAATTCCCTTTGAATTCAACTCAGCATTGAGTTTATCCTTGGCCTCCTCTGCTTTTTTAACCCGCATCGGGCTGTATGTAAACAGAAAAGATATTATAGGTTATCCCCAAAACGACCAGTACAATGATCAGAAGATTTAATCCCCCCGACAGTTTAAGGTGAAATGTGGGAAAACGGAAGCGCTTCCTGAGATTGTTCACGAAAACCGATATCGGATCTGTCTGATTGTCGGTCATGGTTATCTTCTCCTTTTATAAAGTGTTGCCTGAAAAGGCTGCAATATGGATTTTCTTCTAAAGATTTTTTAAAGGGTGTATTTGCTTATTGACGAACCAGTTAAAAATTATTAAGGGGATCGGAAGAAATTAATAATACACGACAAAGCCAAACCTGTTGTGAAGCAGGGACGGAAAACCACGGATCTGATTGATCGCCGAGTTGGCATTGGATGGCTCGATGTTTTTTAAAGGAGGAAAACGAATGAAGAAAGCATTATTAACATGTTTAACAATTGTTCTTTTATTGATTCCTGTTACATCAATCGCAGGCCAGTATGATGGCATATGGGAATGCCCCTTAATGCCAGGCAGTTACATCATAGTTAGACAAGTTGGAGATACCATGGTGATTATTGGTTTTGACCTTGATGACTCTTCAGACGTTTTTATCGGCATCATGAACGGTAATACTGGCAGTTTTACCGAATATAGTAGCAATAGCAGTAATGAAATTAGTTTTACAGCCCAATTCACTTTATTAACTACTTGTAATGTTGTGTTTATCTCGTGCACAGGGGATTGTAGCGGCGGCCCACCTCTGAACACCACATTTGTGTATAATAAATTTTTTTAAAATTTTTGAAGGATGGTACTAAATAAGAGGTGGTTGGATTCGATGCGGTTGGGCTGGAGATTGGGCGACGTTTCCTGTTCAAAAGTTCAATTTCAGGCCTTGTTTTAACCCGCTCTAAAAGATCAAAAGACCAGCATTGTCTGTTAAAGTCAAGAAGTGAAAAATCCTGTCAGATAACTGTTCAAGCCTTGCCAGCGCTTTTGTCCAGATATGCTTTTTATATCTTCGCCTTGTTCAAGTCATGTTTTACGGATGCTTTTTGAACTATTGAAGGAATGTCGATTAATAAAATCAAGTCATGCGTCAAAAAAGACCGCCATTTCAAGGGTTTCGGGAGATTTTTGAAAATAGACTCTACCTGTTGCACAAATTTGTGCAACAATGCCTCCGCTTCTTTGGAAACATGGGAGCCTCTATCTTTGCTAACCCATATAGAATCTACCTTTGACAGCAATTTGTGGACTCTTTCAAGGGGTGTTTTGCCTACCGTCAAGTACCCCCGGATCATCGTCATATCAGTGTACGCTTTAATGGCTTTGAGTCTTCGCTCTCCTGCAATCAGCTGAAACCGGCCTTGATGGTTTTTTTGCAGGCCGATTGATCATGAGTGAGACAAAGCCGGCCCCGAAGGCTTTGATAGAAAGTGACCCCGTGGTCAGGGTCCCGGTCAAGGGAGAAAAAAGAAATGACTTCAATCACCTGTCCTGGTTTTTAAAAAAGTTCATTGTCCAGAATCAACGAGGAGAGTGAAATCATACCGATAAGCTTTCCTCCATCCTCAACCGGAGCTCTTCGGATGCCGGCCCGGTGAATCAAACGGGCCACATAACGGATGTCCATGTCAGCCGGCACTGTTATAACAGGTTTTGTCATGATTTCATAGACATGAACCTCAGCCGGGGATCGACCTGGTATGATCACGCCTTTGATAAAATCCTGAACCACCACTATGCCCCAGGCATCATCAATATTCCGTTTTTTGACAAGAAGACATGAAATTTTTTCAGACCGCATTTTGGCGGCAGCCTCCCTGGCCGTGGCCATGCCGTCAATGGACACAATTCCTCCCTTCCGCATCACGTTCCTTGCCCGTATGATTGAGGTGTTGTCAGGTGCCATAATTTTCTTCCCTTCTAAAAATAAATGTCATTGCTTAAAAATAACTTTTCCGAACTTCTTCTTTAAATTTTTCCATTTGGCTTTCCAGGCCCACAACGTGCTCGACTGGAATCACAAAGGCAATGCCGGTTCCGGGTTTATGGAATTCTCCCGCTTTTTTTATCGCGTCCAAAATTTTGGTAATAAGATGCTCTTCAACAAGGAGCAGAACGATATCGGTCTGTGCCTCCAGGGAAAGACCAAAAAAGGTTTTTGCCTCCTTAATACCAGTCCCCCTGCCGGGAATAATGGTGGCCCCGGTGGCGCCTGCTTCTTTTGCCGCATCAACAATACAGTCAGTGATATCCGCCTTTACCGAGGATAAAATAAGTTTAAAGCGCATTTTTTTTCTCCATACTTTTTATACTGCGTTTTTTTCGCCAGTGCATTAATTGAGCATATCCCATGACGGTTATTATTGGGAAAAGACTGGCAAAAGCAATAAGGCCAAAACCGTCCAGGGCAGGATTCCGTCCAGGCACGGTGGAAGCCAGCCCAAGGCCAAGAGCTGCCACCAAAGGCACTGTAACTGTTGAAGTGGTAACCCCGCCGGAATCATAGGCCAGAGCAATGATGCTTTTGGGGGCAAATATGGTCTGGACAATAACAATCATATAGCCCACCAAAATATATACATAAAGCGGGGTGCCAGTGATAATACGAAATGTTCCAAGGCTTATGCCAAAGGCGACCCCTATGGCAACAGTGATCCTTAAACCCCATTGACTGATCGTGCCGGCTGATACCTGGCTGGCTTTAAACGCCACTGCAATGAGAGATGGTTCGGCAATGGTTGTTGCAAAGCCGATCATGGCCGCAAAAAGATACACCCAGCCATAGGCTTTCCAGTCTGCCTGGGTAACAACTTCTCCTGCCCCATAAATAAAGGCAGGATCAGACAACTGAGTAGCCATTATATTCCCCAGAGGGAAAAGTGCTTTTTCAAGTCCTGCCAGAAACAGGGCAAGGCCAATAACAACATAGACACCACCGACAATGAGACGACGCAGATGGGGAATTGGCTGGCGCAGAACCAGAAGCTGAAAAATGACAATTAAAATAATGATCGGCAGAACATCTCTACAAGTGGCAAGCAATATTTTGCTGAAATCATATATGAATTCCATGAAAATATGCCCCTTTTACCCGAAAATTATAAGGCCATAACCCATGACAAAGATCATGGGAAGAAGAGAAGCAAAAGCAATAAGACCAAAACCATCCACAAGAGGGCTTCGTCCTCTGATGGATGAGGCCAGTCCCACTCCCAAAGCTGCAACCAGGGGTACAGTGATGGTGGATGTGGTTACTCCGCCAGCATCATAGGCAATACCAATAATTTCTTTCGGGGCAATGATGGTCATAAGCATCACAACAACATAACCGCCGATGATCAGATAATGAATAGGCCAACCGCGGATGATACGCATAACACCGATAAGAATAGCAAGTCCCACGGAAAAAGCCACAGACATGCGAAGCCCAAGGGCATATTGTTTTAAAGATTCCTGGCTCGGGTCAATAAGGCCCCCCTGGCCGGCAATCTCTGCTGCTTCCCAGGCCACAGCAATGAGGGCAGGCTCTGCCACTGTGGTTGAGAACCCTAAGGCAAAGGCAAAGCAAAGGAGCCAGAAAAGACTGCCCTTCCTGGCAAGGGCATGGGCCATTGACTCACCAATGGGAAACAGGCCCATTTCCAACCCCTGAACAAACAGAGTAAGACCGGCCACCACAAGAAGAGCCCCAAAAATGACGTCTCCCATTTGCGGTAATGGCTGTTTTAAGACAACAATCTGAAAAAAAGCGATCACCAGAATAATGGGCAAAAGATCAGTAAATGCTGTCTTAAGTTTTTTCAGGATTATGGAGGTGATCATTGCGTTCCTCTAAAAATGGTCCCTGTTTAAAATAAATAGTGTTTTCGTTCAGGCACTAAATATATGAATAAAATAGGAGCTTGGTTTTGTCAAGCAATACACGAGTTCCAAGAAATAGGATTATTTTCCAGGAGCTATGTGGCAATTTGCAAATTGGTCAATATTTTTTACAAGAAATGTTTTCTGCTTTTAAATTGATTTACAATTTGGAAAAAAATCTGACACATGCGCGAAATTATCTTTTTTGCAACCCAAATCATAAATACAAAATTATCTTATATATTTCAATAACTTATAATTTTTATTGTGCTTGAGATCAAAGGCGGCATCATAGTTGCTCTTAGGCTAGTACAAGAAACTGGAAGAATGTAAAAATGTCATTCTCAACATAAAATTAAGGTAGCATAATGGAGAAAAGCAGTCACCAGCGTAAGGGAAAAGAAAAACGGGTCAAACGGGCTATTTTAACCAATATGATAATTGTTCCATTTATTCCTTTTTTATTGGCTATCGGGGTTAGTTTTTATTTTTTCACCACGGCACTGGAGAACAATACCAGCAGCAGTTTAAAACGGATTGTGGGAGATCATCGTGATATGATCGAGTCCTTTCTCATGGAGCGCAAATCTGATCTTGAACTCATTACAAACACCTTTGATTTTGAACAGATAAATCAAAAAGAATCCATTGACAAAATATTTGAAAATCTGAACAAACGATCCAATGCATTTATTGATTTGGGACTTTTTAATTCCCAGGGGGTCCATGTATGCTACTCCGGCAAGTATCAGCTGAAAGGAAAAGATTATAAAGAAGAGCTCTGGTTCAAAGAGGTCATGCAAAATGGATACTATATCAGTGATATTTTTTTGGGATACAGAAACATTCCCCATTTTGTGATTGCGGTAAAACAGGGCAAAGGGGAGAACAGCTGGGCACTTAGGGCAACCATTGATACATTGTTTTTTGACAGGCTGGTATCAAAAGTGAGAATTGGAATGACAGGGGAATCCTATATCCTTAGCAAAAAAGGGGTTGCGCAAACCGGAAGAAGGTCAGGGGGCATCCGGGTTCTGGATAAAGATTCTGAATATTCTGATTTTCCTCCATCTGGAGACCATATTCAGACTTTTATCAAATCTGATCCTGTTGGGAGCAGGCACTTATATGCAACAGCCGGGCTTAAAAACCAGGACTGGCTCCTGGTGGTCAGGCAGGAAAAAAAGGATGCATTTAAATCTCTTTATTCAGCGTTATATATCACTCTTATCATCATGGTCATCGGCGGGGCAGTCATTATTATCATGGCCGTCTATATGACGGAACATGTCGTGAAAAGGATTGCTCAGCTGGGACAGGAAAAAGAAAGCCTGGGACACCAGCTGATCCGGGCTACCCAGCTGGCGGAAATCGGGGAAATGGCTGCCGGATTTGCCCATGAAATAAACAATCCTCTTCAAATTATTAAAAGTGAACAGGCCCTGATAGAAACCATTCTGGAAGATATATCCGGCAATATTGATGATGAAAAAATTGAAGATATGAACGAAATTGAAGACTCATTGGACCAGATAAAACTACAGGTGAACCGATGCTCTGAGATCACCCATGCCATTTTAAAATTTGGACGAAAAAATGAGATAAAAGAGCAATCCTTGAATCCCTGCCAAATCATCCCTGAGATTATTCACATGGTTGAAAAAAAAGCCATGGTCAGCGGAATTGAAATTATAAAAAATATTTCAAAAAATTCTCCGGCATTCATGGGTGATCCCTCCCAGTTCCAGCAGGTGATACTTAACCTTTTTAATAATGCAATGGATGCAGTTATAGACCTCCGCGGTTCATTTGGGGGAGCGGTGAGCATTGAGAGTAACAGGCGAAATGGAGACAGGCTTGAAATAAAAATTACCGATAATGGAATCGGTATCAGTCCGGAAAATATTGAAAAAGTATTTGCGCCTTTTTTTACCACAAAACCTGTGGGTAAGGGAACGGGGTTAGGGCTTTCCGTTTGTTACGGGATTATAGAAAGTTTTGGCGGGACCATGGAAGTAATAAGTGAACAAAATGTCGGCACGACCTTTGTTATAAACCTGCCGGCTGCGAATTAATAAAAATTATGGAGGCTAGTCATGGGAAAAATGAAGATTTTGCTGGTTGATGATGAAGAACGGTACCTTCAAACAACCAGAAAACTGATTGAAAAAAAAGGGTATGAGGTTTTAACGGCCCTGAGCGGGGAAGAAGCCCTTGAAAAACTAAAACCTCAGAATGTCCATGTGGTCATCCTTGATGTTAAGATGCCCGGGATGGATGGGAATCAGACATTAAAGGCCATCAAAACCCTTTATCCTTTAGTGGAAGTCATTATGCTCACAGGCCATGGCACAATGGATTCAGCCATTGACGGCCTGAAATCAGGGGCCTTTGATTACCTGGTGAAACCGGCTGATATTGATGACATTATTGAAAAGGCGATGGAGGCATTTGAAAAACGGCAGCACCGTGAAGAAAAAATAAGGGTAGCCCAAAGTAAAAAATATATGCGATCCCCCCGGGAAATTCTCAAAGATGATGATGAATAAAATTTTGTATACTGGAGGTTGATAAATGAAGAAAGAAAAGCAAGCTACTGGATATGATAAATATATAAATTGGAAAATTTTTATATTTCCGGTTATCCTTTTTTTTGCAGTCCTGCTCATGCCGACCCCATATGGGATGAAGGATGTTGGTACTGAATATAAGATCGGACCAAAAGCAGTTGTGAACCATGTTACCAAAGAGTTGTTTGATAAAAGCAGTTCAGATGCAGAGCAATGGCAATTGCTCACTGCCAGTATTATGGAAAAAAATATACGAATGGGGGCTTTGAACAAAACCCGGTTTTTAAAACGGGATATCAAATGGTGCAAAAGTAATAAGATAGAAGCCAGTCAAAAAAACTTTGATAAGGCCCAGGAATTTATCAAAACAAAAACATCTGAAGACAATTATCTGGCTGCCATGAAGAAAGCACTGGAATTCAGAAAACAAGGATTAAAGTATGAAGACTTGAGCGAAAAAGATAAAAAAGCTGCTGACAAAGGTGCCTGGCATATAAAAGTTGCCTGTGCCATGGGTGTGTTTGTTGTGCTCTGTTTTTTAACAGAGTGTATTCCCCTTCCGGCGGTTGCCTTTTGCATCGGTCTGATCCTTGTTTTTACCGGGGTTGTTTCGAGAAACGAGGTGGCCATGCTGTACTGGAGTGATGCCTGCTGGTTTATCATGGGTAGTCTTATGTTTGCCGCGGCCTTTGTCAAAACAGGGGTGGACAAACGGGTGTGCATGGCAATGTTTAAAAAACTGGCTGTCCCCAATACCAAATGGATAACCCTGATTTTCTTTTTGATTATAGCACCTTTGGCGGCATTTATATCTGATCATGCCCTGGCTGCCATGTTTCTTCCCATTGGAATGCTGTTATACCAGAACAGCCTGAGCGATGAAGTACCAGAAGACAAGGAACTTGCAAAGCTGTTGATGATCACCATTGCCATGGCCTGCAATATCGGGGGGCCTGGAGCGCCTTCCGGCGGGGCCAGGAATGTGATCATGATGACTTATTTAACAGATATGTTCGGGGTTGATATTGGTTATTTTCAATGGGTTACCTATTGTTTCCCATTTGTAATTATCATGATTCCCATTACCTGGTTTATCACCAATCTTCGTTTTAGACCCAAAATAATCTCCCTGGCACCTGCCATGGATCAGTTAAGGATAGAAATTGATAAAATGGGAGGCTGGAACAAGAAACAGATATGGGCTCTGATAATATTTGTTATCATGGTGTTTGGGTGGTTTACGGAAAAAGCCTTTTATAATATGGGCATTTATCCCATCCGGCTGGGCATTGGTGTCATTGCCATTGCAGGTGCTATCGCCTATATTATAGTCGGGGTTGTCAATTGGCGGGATTATCAGGATAAGGTGGATTGGGGGGTTGTCTGGCTTTATGCAGGTGCCATTATATTTGGAAGAACACTGGATTCCACGGGTGCTGCCTATTGGATAGCGCGATCCGTCATCGACTTTTTAGCACAATTCGGCATGGAAGCCGGTCTTCCTTTAATGATGGTCAGTAACGGGCTTACATCAATTCTCACCAACCTTATGGCAGACGGGCCTGCTGCAGCTTCTGTGGGACCCATTGCCCTGAATATGGCGGGTATGGTTCATCCCGGCACCAGTTATTTGCCCTTCATGGCCATGGCAACGGCCATTGCGTCTTCATTTGCATACTGCTTGATTATCGGCACGCCGCCCAATGCAATTGTATACGCCAGCGGATATCTTGAGCCCAAAGATTATCTCAGGGTCGGTATTCCCATGTTTTTTATTGCCAATGTTGTTTTACTTTTTTTGACCGGTGTTTTTTGGTCATTCAGGGGATTTGGCATAATGCCAGGGTTTTAATCCAATTTAAACGGATGCTATTATGAATAGGCTAGTGGAAATAAAAAAGATGGAAATAAAAAAATCAGAGTCAAAAAAAATAATGCTGAAAGATGGGAAAATTCTTTTCAGCAAAGAGACTGAACGAAATTTTTTTTTCTTTATGACCATCATAATGCTTTTGATGGGTGTATTTGTAAAACTGGTATAACCTAAGGATTAATATGATGATTGATTCACACAAAAGATATTCTAAGGGAGTACGATAATGTTGGAATCGGCTTTAAAAAGCTGGCAGTTTTATTCTTATTCTCTGATCCAGCTTTTGATTGAACCCGGATTATTTTTCAAGGAACTTGCCGAAAAGACAACATTGAAAAGGGCTTTAGGGTTTATGGTGATCTGCTGTGGTTTTTTCACTATAGCAAGCCTTTTAACGGGGGCTTATTCCAGGCCTGTATGGATCATGGCAATCATTTTTTTTGTTAATGCATCAGGGACGATATTAATTTCATCGGGCTTAGGGTATATAACAATGGTCATGATTCTTGGAAAACGCACCTCTTTTCCTATTATTTTCAGTCTATATGCCTTTTCATCCGGAGTGACCCTTTTCATATCATGGCTACCGTTTTTTCTATGGTTTACTGAACCCTGGAAATTGTGGCTGATATACATCGGGTTTAAAAAAACCTGCGGGCTTACATGGAAGCAGGCATTACTCGTTCTGCTGGTTTCTATGACCATTCAGTTTTTTTTAATATATTCTGCGCTTATGACATTTGGTAAGTAAAATGATAAAATCAAGGTATTGCGCAAACAATATGAAAAGCCAATTTACTTGTGACCTTTATGTTACGCGTGACCTTTAGGTTATGATTAGAAGTGATCAATAAGGAGACAATACAGATGACAGACCGAATAAAAGTGTTAATGGTGGATGACGAAAAAAGATTCAGGGATACCACCCAAAAGATTCTTACCAAAAAGGGATTCACTACCATCCTTGCTGAAAGCGGAGAGGATGCCCTGGAAAAAATTGAACAAGATCCAGATGTTGTTATCCTGGATATCAAAATGCCTGGAATGGATGGGCATGAGGCCCTGGCAAAAATAAAAAAGCTTAAGCCGGATCTTCCGGTCATCATGCTCACGGGTCACGGGGCCATGCCTTCGGCAAGAAAAGCCCTTGTTGAAGGGGCCTTTGACTACCTGAGCAAACCCTGTGATATTGATCTTCTGGCAGAAAGAATCAAGGAAGCCTGTCATAGGACGAATAAATTGTCTGTCCGGGAAGAAAAAAATGTTATATCTGTAATGATTCCCATTACAGAGTACACAACCATCAATGAAGAAAAAACCATTCAGGACGCAATTGATGTGCTGAAGAAATCTTTTATTACAAAGATAGCAACAAACCAATTGATGGAAACCGGTCACCGCTCTATTCTTGTGAAAGGCAGTGATAATCAGGTAAACGGGATCTTGACCATTCGGGATCTATTGGAAATGCTCATGCCGGACTATCTTTCAGCACCCAAACCGTTTCTGGCAGACAGTATTGAATATTCCCCCATGTTCTGGAAAGGGATGTTCAGTATGGGAATCCGGGAAAAGAAGAATAAATGTATCAGAGACATCATGTCACCATCCCCCATTTCCATTGACGGTAGCTCAAACCTGATGGAGGCAGCATACCTCATGCTTCACACAAATGAGAGACGTCTTCTTGTGACACTATCAGGCAAAATTGTGGGTGTGGTAAGGGAGCAGGACCTGTTTTTTGAAATGGAAAAAATTTTGAATTTATAATATACTGATGCCGCATTTTAAGGTAAAATCAAAATAGTCTGAAGAATGGTATTGCAATACCATTCTTCAGGACTATTTATAAAAACAGGAGACCTGAATGTATTTCCCAATTGCCGAAATTCACGCCAACCCATATATTATTTTCTTTACTGCTTTTGTTGTTTCATTTTTCACTTCAATGGGGGGTATTTCCGGTGCTTTTTTATTATTGCCATTCCAAATGAGCTTTCTGGGATATACGTCTCCTTCTGTTTCCGCCACCAATCATGTTTTCAATATCATTGCCATTCCAAGCGGAGTGTATCGTTATATCAAGGAAAAACGGATGTTGTGGCCTTTAGCCAAGGTCATAGTTATCGGGACTCTACCCGGGGTTTTTATTGGTGCATGGGTACGAATCCAATACTTGCCTGATCCAAAGAATTTCAAGGTATTTGCAGGACTTGTCCTGCTTTATATCGGCTGGAAACTTTTAAAAGATATTATAAGTAACAGAAAGACAAAGGAAAAAGGCATAGTGATTGAGGGTGCGGGGTTTCATAGCCTTGCTGTCATGGACTCCTCGTTCAACAAGGTCTCTTTTACATTTGGGGGAAAACTATATGCTTATGCGCAGTTACCCATTTACATTATCTGCTTTTTTGTGGGGATTATTGGTGGGATATATGGAATCGGAGGCGGATCGATCATTGCACCCATACTTGTCACCATTATTGGTCTGCCAGTACATGTGATCGCAGGGGCAGCCCTTTTGGGAACCTTTGTAACATCGGTTTCCGGTGTGATTTTTTATCAGTTTCTGGCCGGTCTATACCCTCAAGTGGCTGTGTCGCCTGACTGGATGCTGGGTGCCCTGTTCGGTTCAGGCGGTTTTTTGGGCATGTATCTGGGGGCAAGGGCTCAAAAATTTGTTAAAGCCGTATATATTAAAGGGATTTTAGCCTTTTGTATCCTGTTTATTGCGTTGAAATACATTTCAGCTTTTTTTATTTAGTGGCCGAACGAAAACCGCTAATTTTCCCGATTACTGCGTTGGGCTCAATCAATCTTATAAAATCGGGTTAATCCTCAAAATATTTAATTTGTGATCTTTCCTGAAATATAAATTTTATTGGGTCTTGTATCTAATGTTATTTTTATAAATAGTTAAAATTAAAAGACAAAATGCCAGGCATAAAAAAAGGATGTCTCTGAACATTGTTAATTTGGTCATGGGGTTTTCATCAAAATCTGTTGAAAAACAGCCGCAGCTGATATCAAGTCCCCTTGCAAGATTAAAAAACATCAGGCCCACAAAGATGCTAATTAAGATTGTAACAATGGATGCAGCGCCTGACATCCAACGATTCATCAAAAGACTTGCCCCCACTAATAGTTCAAGCCAGGGCAATATCAAAGCCACCAGGTTGATCAAAGAGCCAGGTAACACCTGGTAATCAAATACAGCCTGGGCAAATGCCTGGGGGTGAAGAATTTTATCAATACTTGCAAAAATAAAAACACCGGCAAGGATTAATCTGATGGAATGATAAAAAATACCGATTTTGTATGATTGTGCATCTTTGGTATTAGTCATTTTTAAAATTCCTTTTATAAAATTGGTACTTCATTTTTTATCTCAGTATAGTTTCAAGGATTGGTTTAAGCAGGGTTACATTCTATGAACTCCCCTCAATCGGTAAATTCATTTCCTGCCAGACTGACCAGCCATTAATAAGTATTTTTACATGGTTAAACCCCATCTTTTTAAGAAACAGCGCCAGATTGTGACTTAAATCACAGGACTCGCCATCGCAATAGGTGATGATAACCTTATCATTCGGTAAATCCTGTACAATATTCATAAAATAGTCATCAACTGAATGCCAGGGTAAATTTTTTGCCCCTTTGATATGACCCAACTCAAACTGGTTTTTATCTCTGGCATCCATAAAAACAGCTTCATTTTTTTCAAAAAGTGCTTTTGCCAGCAAGACAGGTATAATAAGCGTTTCACCACTTTCCGAAGTCAGCCGATTTTCTGTTGACCAGTCTGCAATGATGGGAATTGAGTCAGGGCGAATCATGTTGACAACCAACCCCATGACCACGGACAAAAATAGTATGAAAAAAGCTTGTCGGACAATTTCATTCAGATGCAGTTGAAATACCGTGCGTTGCATTTTAAAACCATTCCTTTTGTTTGCATATATAGATTGAACTTTTCCATATAGTTGTATGTGATAGTAAGAAATTAAACAAATCAGCCAAAATAAGATAACATTTTTTCCGAAATTTTAAAAAGGAGAAAGTGTTATCTCTGGATATTTGCCATAAGAAATTTTGCATAACCCGTTCCAGGCTGGTCACCTTACGTCCTCTGGATGGATATGGCAAGTTTGTAAATGTTTTTTGCAAAATAAAAACTTGTACGCTGCAAGAGGACGTCCAGAAATTCCAAGCTTTTCAGGGTTTATGATTTGATTTTGTTGTTCTATCAGGGTACTATTCATTTTGATGAATTTCTTCTCTTTGATTTTTTTATTTTTGCTATTAAGGAAACAATGAAACCAATCCAAATCATAGGACAACCCCGTTGTGGGAAGACAACCCTTATTGTAGAAATCATAAAACAACTATTAAAAAAAAATATAAAAGTTGGAACAATTAAACATAGCGCCCATGATCATGAACTTGATAAACCGGGCAAAGACTCCTACTTGCACAGGACAGCAGGGGCAGCTCCTGTTTCTATGATAACAAAAAATATGGCTGCAATTTATTTGCCTAACAAAAAAGATCTGTCTCCTCAAACACTTCTTGAAAAATATTATACAGACGTTGACATTGTTCTTATTGAAGGATGGATCAGTGGGCCATATGACAAAATAGAAGTTTGGCGAAATGAATGTGGATGTCAGCCTCTTTTTTATGAAATTAAGAATGT
Organism: uncultured Desulfobacula sp.; assembly: GCA_964457495.1. Lineage (GTDB taxonomy): Bacteria > Desulfobacterota > Desulfobacteria > Desulfobacterales > Desulfobacteraceae > Desulfobacula. The sequence goes on along the minus strand of CAYWGN010000002.1, from coordinate 14,847 downwards.
AAAAGCCTTTGTACACGACGATCAAAGTAACCCAACAGATATTGGATTTGCTAAAAAAAATTGTATTACTCTTTTTAAAAGATCTGACTTACTTCAAATTGCAGATTATTTGATGAAAAAGGTGTCTTAATACTTCCTAATGGTTATGTATAATTAATCCTTTTGCATCTGTGATGGCAATACTGATAACCTTTTCGCCGTCCAGGCGATGGGTTGCACAGGAAATTCAGGGGTCATAGGCCCGGACTGCCATCTCGATCTTATTGAGTATAGTGTCATCATAAATCCCGTTTTTAATTAGATCCCTTGCTGCCCTGTCCACGCTGAGATTGATAGGAGCAAGGTTGTGGGTGGTGCCCACGATGAGATTCACCCGGGTAATGAGACCGTTTTCATCTGTCGAATAATCATGAATAAGGGTTCCCCTGGGTGCCTCAACACATCCGACACCCCTTCCTGCACAGGGTTCGACCTTGGTTCGGACTTTAGGGTTGATGATCCTGGGATCTTTCAGGATTTCAATTGCCCTTTCGCAGGTGTAGACCTCCTCAATCAGTCTTGCATAATGATAAAGAAGGGTGGATTGTGCAGGGCGGCCATACTTATCGCGGAACTCTTCAAGTTCAGCCTGGGCTCTTGGAGTGGCAAGCTTGTCGGCCACATTGATCCTTGCAAGTGTATTGGATCTATATATGCCTTTTGGAGCATCAAGATCCATTGAAAACCCTTCTCCCCAGGATTTTGCATAGGGAAACTTGCCATATGAGAACGGTACCACCTTTTCTGCCAGATGGTCCAGATACTCATCCGGGCAAAACTCCTTATAGCTTCCATCGGGTTTCATTAACCGGATATTACCGTCATACAGATTCAAAGCACCTTTATTGTCAACCATCCCAATGAAACCTGTGGTAATTTCTCCAAGACCGGGGTAAGATTCTTCAAATTTTGGAAAAACCTCTTTTTTGGCGTATCCCAGGGCAAAAAGGGCAAAATCCAAAAGTTCTGTCAAATTATCAAGAAATGTTTTGCGATCCTCTATTGAAAGTGGTTTTATAAAACCGCCAGGAACACCGGCAATAGGATGAATGGTTTTTTTGGAAAATCTGTCCAAAATCATTTTAGCCTTATGCCGCATCTTGATAACTTTCCCGGCAAGTTCAGGGTTTGCCTTTACAAGCCCCAGAATATTACGAACACTGTAATCACACTCAGGTCCCATAAAAAAATCAGCCCCGGCAAGGAAGAAAAAATGAAGCAGCTTGTCCTCTATATGGGAAATTGTCAGCATCAATTCTCTTAAAAGATTTCCCGCAGGCGGCACTGTGACCTTAAAACAGGCATCCACAGCCTTATTGGAAGCAATATGATGCATCCAGGGGCAAATTCCACATATTCGACTCACTATCCTGGGAAGTTCTTCAGCTGGCTTACCTTCAACAAATTTTTCAAATCCTCTAAGGGATTTAAACGCTACTTTTGTTTCCTGAACATTACCCTGATCATTTAACTGGATATGGATTGAAGCATGTCCTTCTATGCGGGTGATGGGTTGAATATTTATTATTTTTGCCATATTATTCTGATTCCTTTGTCCCAGGTAAAGGGTGCAAAAATCCATGTCCTCCGGAAAACCTGAGCATTGATACTGTTTCAGGCAAAGAAGATATATCAATGCCGTTGGATACAAGGGCATTGAGCATGGCTAACCGCTGGTTGCCTCCATTTTTTACGGGGCCATAACATCCCCTACAGGGCATCTGGGCCATAATACACCTGGCCTGCTCTGTGTCTCCCCCGCATCCATCCCTGGTAACAGGTCCCATGCAGAGAAACCCCTGTTCCAGAAAACACTCAAACCCTTCTTTTGTATCATCATAGACCCGCCACTGGGGCAGTTCAAGAGCTCTTTTCAACACTTTCACCTGGCCTTTGCCATCTCTTGATGCAGGACAATTGTCGCACACTGATTTCTCCGGCAGCGAAAAAGATTCATTTTTCTCAATTGATTGAAGCGCCCTGAAAATATGATCTGGATGGGGAGGACAGCCGGGAAGACTAAAATCCACACGGATGTGCTCATCAAGGGCATAGCAGGCATCCATCAACTCTGGAACTATATCGGATGGAAAACTATCAACTTTATCCGTCCCCAGGGTGTTAAAACAATGTCCAAGAATATCATCGTTATGGTAAGAATTTGCAAGGGCTGGAATTCCCCCGTGGGTGGCACAGGTACCAAAAGCAATAATAAGATCACAAGAATCTCTCATGGCGCAGGCAAGTTCAAGATTTTCTTTGGTTTTAATATTACCGCTGATAAGACCCACATCAGCTTTGGGCAGTTTGATAGTCTGTGAATTGTTTTTTCTAACGCCATGTTTGCTGTCCATAAGCAGGGGAAGATGAACGATGGAGACAAATTCCAGCAACGTTAAAAGCTTGTCTCCCATGTCAAGAATAGAAATCTCACATCCTGAACAGGCATTTAAACTCTCTCCTGCTAGTTTTATGGGCATAGCTTCCTCGCAATAGCTTGTTAATCCTGGTTGTTATCATGCAGATCAATTATAATATGCTTACACCTTGACCTGCACTGGCTTGGCTTGAAGACTTCTTCTCTTGTACCTGGTTTTCTTTTTTTTTGCAGAAGAGGCCTTTCTGACTTCCAGAAGCGCTCTACTGGCAAACTCTGGATTATCCTCCACATTATATTGTTCAATGCTTTTAAAATTTCGGCTGTCCGCCAGGACAGCCCTGCCAAGTGGTGTCCGGGTAATGACTGTTGTCCACCCTTCCTCAGCACCGATCCCGCCAAAGGAGATATCGGCAAATTCTGCTGAATAATCGGAACAATAATGACAGGCGTACCGTTTCATGGATTCCATCTTCTCAAGTTCAATTGTTTTAATCTCCCCGGAATTCAGGGTGATAATGAATTTGTCCTTTAAGTTGATCCGGCTGACATCGTCCCATGATATTCCGGCAAGATCTGCCAACTGCTGCTGTTCAGTTATCCCAAAGGTAAAATTTCCAGAACAAAAAAGACCAAAACAAAATTTTATGGAATCCGATGGTATGAGATTTAAAACCTGCATCTTCCGAAGAGATTTAATCTGGCAGGGTGTACCGACCAGTGCAACCCTTTTCAATCCCTTTTTAATCATGGGATCAAACTCCTCAATGGTTGAGAATATCATGTATTGATCGCTGAATTGTTTCCTCCCATGGGAAGTATCAAAACAAAGTCCGGCAGATTCCAAAATTTCCTCCCGGGTGGTTGCTAAAAAAGGCTGCCGTTGAAATTTACCTACAGATCTTGAGACAATTGCACCATCAATCCTGTTTCGATCAAACAAATGAAGCAGAAGTCCTGTAATTGCCCCTCCGTCTGTGGCCCGATCCCTTACCCTGATATCAGATGCCCTGACAACATTGGTCTCAATCACTCTTCCCATGGGGTCACTCCAGGCTGCCTGTCGCTTTGTTTCCTCATCCAGATCTTTAATTTCCGGGCAAATAGAATAACAAAGGCCGCACTCAATACATTTTTCCATATCTTGGTAAACAGGCTTCCCGTTTTTGTCAATTTCCAGTGCACCATAGTTAATGGCTTTACAAAACGCAGCACACCCGCCGCACCTGTAACATAATCCTGGTTTTTGAACTTCCTGTACAAGATTAAAAAATGTTTTCATGGTCTCCTTTCTTGGGGATTGACCTTATGGGGCCCAAGTTTCTTTATTTTCATTGTGAAATCAGTAATCAACTGAGCAAAAACCGACCCTTCAGCCGAGGAAATCCACTTAAGTTCAAACCTGCGAGGGTCTACACCAATATCCTGAAGAATAATGGATATAACTTCTGCCCGAACCACAGCTTTTGTATTTCCTTCAAGATAATGACACTCGCCTGGATGGCAACCCATAATTATAACACCATCTGCTCCCTTGGAGAATGCCTCCATCACCAGGTCGGGATGAACCATACCTGTGCACATGACCCGTATGGGTCGAAGATTGGGAGGATACTGGAGTCTTGCAACTCCAGCCAGATCTGCACCTGTATAAGAACACCAATTGCATAAAAAACCTATAATAATCGGTTCAAAACGGGAAGGCATCAGATAGACTCCCCATCACAGAATATAAAATCTGGATATAATATTCTGTGCTTGATCAAACTGCACAGTTTCAGGACTGCTTTTTTAACCGGTTCACTCAAGCCTGGCTTAACCTCCTGGGGGATAGTGTCAACCTGGACTGCATAAATCTCAATATCAATTATAGAGGCATCCTTTAATTCCTTAAGCATATTAATAGATGGGAACTGGTGCAGAGAATAATCAGCCTTTTTATTTTTTGGAATTTGATCTATATCAATGCGAATGATTTCTCCTGGCAAGACGTTAGAATGTTGAACCGCATCAATCAAAATAAGTATCCTTGGAATTTGGCTGGAAAGAAGCAAATCAAAAAGAAGCTCCCGGACCGAAGTGCCTGCATCTAAAAATCCTATATGGTCAGCCAGGATATGTTGCGCCTCAAGCGACTTAATAACAGCCGGGCCAAACCCGTCATCACCCAATAGAGTGTTACCACACCCAACTACCAGAATATCCTTATTAAACAAATCCAGGTACATTATTCATACCTTTTTGACAACAGATTAAATCCTATTGTGCAAAAATATTTCCCATATTTTTTTGTGAAGCCATCAAGACAATACCTCAAGGTTACCGAATAAAATTCATCATATATTACAATGGTTAAATCCATTTCGTCAACTTAGTTGTAACTAAAAATATATTTTTTATTGACAAGGACTTTTTTGCATTATACTTATTTTAAATCATATTTGTCACAATGTAAAGTTGGCATATTTTGCACAAGGTTAAACCTGCTCTCAATTATAGCGGGAGCTGATATAATATTATACAGAAGTAATGACACAATTAGTTTTTAACAGCATCAAGGAGGTGCCCGTGAAAGAAAACGAAATGTTGCTCAATGGCCAACAAAAAAAAACAGGGGTTTCCCGAAGGACTTTTTTGAAAACCGTTACCGGAACAGCTGCTGGAATCGGTATTTCTCAAATGTTCAATCCCGCCCTCATTTTAGCCCTGGAAAAAGCTCTTGAAACCCATCCGGTTCTTTGGGTTCAGGGGCAAGGCTGCTCTGGTTGTTCAGTTTCCCTGTTGAACAATGTTGATCCATCCATTGCAGACATACTTCTCAAGGTTATCAGCCTTCAATACCATCCCACTGTGATGGCCGCTGAAGGCGAAACTGCCCTGGAAAATCTTTACCGAGTTGCAGAAAAATATAAAGGAAAATTTTCTTTAGTAGTTGAAGGAGCAATTCCAATGGCTGCAAATGGGAAATATTGCAATTTCGGAGAACTTAACCACAAAGAAATTACCATGGTTGATATTGTCAAAGACCTGGGTGCAAAAGCAGGAAGTGTTCTTGCTGTCGGAACCTGTGCTGCCTATGGCGGAATTCCAGCTGCTTCCGGTAGTCAAACAGGTGCAACAGGGGTAATGAATTTCTTTCAAACTTATGGCATTAAAACTCCCGTTGTCAATATTCCCGGTTGTCCTTCACATCCGGACTGGATTGTGGGATCCATTGTTCATCTTTTAACTAAAGGTCTTCCTGAATTGGATAACGATGGTCGCCCCACTATTTTCTTTGGTGAGAACATCCATGACAACTGCCCGCATGTTAAAGAGTATGACGCAGGTGTCATGTCTGAAAAACTCTCTGATGCAAAAGGCTGCCGTATGGATCTTGGCTGTAAAGGTCCGGACACATATGCTGACTGTTATAAACGAAAATGGAACAGCGGCATGAACTGGTGTGTGGACAATGCAGTCTGCATTGGTTGTGTTGAACCTGGGTTCCCGGATGCATCATCGCCCTTCTATGAACCCGCATAGCGCAATTATTCAAAACGTTTAAACCTTAAGGAGGTTTTATTATGGCAGGCTGTAAACCACAAGCTGTGCCGGTCGCGGCAGGAAAAAAAATTAAGGTTTCCATCGATCCTATCACCAGGATTGAAGGTCACCTTAAAGTAGAAGTTGAAATAAAAGACGGCGTTGTCGTTGATGCCAGAATACATGGAGGCATGTATCGTGGCTTTGAACAAATATTGATCGGCAGGGATCCAAGAGATGCAACCCAGATTACCCAGAGAATCTGCGGAGTTTGCCCAACTGCTCATGCAACAGCATCTGCACTTGCCCTTGATGATGCATTTAAAATTAAACTTACCAAAAACGGCAGGATCGCAAGAAACCTGATTTTAGGTGCTAATTTTCTTCAATCCCATATTCTTCATTTCTATCATCTTGCAGCACTTGACTATGTCAATGGCCCAGATGTCGCCCCGTTTGTTCCCAGATACGCAAAAAATGATGTCCGTGTACCAAAAGACATTAACGATGTTGCTGTTGGTCAGTATCTTGAAGCCCTTGAAATCAGAAAAATCCTTCATGAAATGGTGGCACTTCTGGGCGGTAAAATGCCCCATGTCCAGGGCATTGTTGTGGGAGGAACCACAGAGATTCCAACAAGGGAAGCGTTAAATGCCTATGCAGAACGCTTTAAAAAAGTTAAAAAATTTATCATGGAAAAATATGTCCCCATCGTTTACCTGCTGGCAGGTCCCTATGGAGATCTTCTTAAAACAGGCGGTGGTTACCAAAACTGCGTGGCATGGGGAGTTTTTCCCATGGATGATGCAGGCAACACCCTTCTGAAAAGAGGTGTTTTCACCGACGGCAAAGATTACCCGGTTGATACGGCCCTTATCAAAGAATATGTAAAATATTCTTATTTTGAGGATTCAACAACCGGCTTAAACCCGACCCAGGGAAGAACCCTTCCTAATCCTTACAAAAAAGAGGCATACAGCTTTATAAAAGCACCCAGATACAATGAAAAGCCTCACCAGGCAGGCCCCCTTGCAAGGATGTGGGTGACCAACCCTGAGCTGTCTAAAATCGGTCAGGAAAAACTTGGCGTTAAAAGAATGCGCGACATCGGTGATGCGGCTTTCTCTATTCTTGGCAGGCATGTTGCCCGAGCAGAAGAAACTGCAATGGTTGCTAATGCTGTTGAACAATGGCTGGCAGAAGCTGTGCCCGGTAAAGAGACCTATGTTCCAGCACCAATTCCTGATTCCGGAGAAGGGCTTGGCCTTACAGAAGCACCCCGTGGTGCTCTTCTTCACTACATTGACATCAAAGATAAAAAGATCGCCAACTACCAGATTACTTCAGCAACGATCTGGAATGCAAATCCAATGGATGATATGGGACAAAGAGGACCAATGGAGCAAGCGCTCATTGGAGTACCGGTTCCTGATCCTGCAAACCCGGTGAATGTGGGGCGTTTGATTCGTTCCTTTGACCCCTGACTGGGTTGTGCCGTCCACGTGCTGGACGCAGACACAGGCAGAAAAATTAAAGTGGAAATTCCATTATAATTTCAACGGATCTTTATATATAAAATTAAGAGGGGATGAATATTTTTATCCCCTCTTAATTTATTGCTTTAAAATACTTATTTTGCGATCAGCTTTAATTTAGAAATTGCATAAAGTGGAAATTTTAATCGAAATGAAAAAACTATTAGTAATGGGTGTAGGTAATATCCTTATGATGGATGAAGGTATAGGAGTTCATGCCGTTCATGAATTCTGGAAGGAAAAACAAGATTTTGATGATACCCTGGTTGATTTTATTGACGGGGGGACCTTTACCCAGGATATTTTCTTCTTGTTTGAAGAATATGAGCAAGTGCTGGTTCTGGATATTGTCAGAGCCGGACACACGCCTGGAACCATCTACAGTCTTGATGAAGACGATCTGGTAAAGAATGAAAAACAAGTGTTATCGCTCCATGATACCGATCTTCTGGATTCTCTTGATATGGCTCAGATGAGAGGACATAGACCTACATTAAAAATAGTTGGCATTGAACCTGAAAAAATTGACTGGGGAACACAAATGACCCCTGTCCTTGTCAAAGCCTTTCCAGGATTCATGAAAGTTGCCAGACAACACATTGAAAAACTTCTCAACGGAATATAAATTTTTATAGAAAAGGATCAAGGACTGAATTTAAATTTAGGAAATTCGTAAAATCTGCCATGATATGGGATTCCGCACAATATGCGTACAAAGATATGCCAACTACCATATATTTCTTATAAGCCTTGCACAATAATTGAATCCAGCCATATATGTCCTGATTCTGGATTGCACACCCAGATTGAACATAACTCTATATTTTTTAGTATTTACATTTGATTTGATAAAAATTCTTGATATAATTTGTCCATGAATAGGGTTGTCAAATCGGCTTTTATCCTTTAACAACAGGTATTTTGGAATTTCGCCGAAAAGACATGCAAACAAAACCAATTTTTAGGAGGCATCATGAAAAAATGGTTTATATTAGCCGCTGTGGTAATGATGGTAGCCGCAACATCATATGTTTGGGCTGCCGAAGACTTATCAAGGCCAAATTCCATTAAAATGCAGAACATAATTTATGGGGGAACAATTGACAGTAAAGCGTCTTTTTATCAAAAAAGAATTTATCTGGTTGATTCTGAATTTAAAATACTGTCCGACATTGGCAAGGATGCTGTAAAGAAAATTGCATTTTTAAAAGCCTACAGGCAAAAGCTTATAGGCAACATGGTTGCTAAAAATGTAAAACTTAACACCTCCAGTATGGATTCCTTTTTAGGGACCAAGATACATAATATCAGTACGAGCATGGAAGCTTATTCTACAGAATAATAGAAACCTTTAATATAGTCTTTGTCTTTAGGCATCAGACTATTGTTTTACAACGCAGACAGCCTTGGTTCATTTTTTCAAATGAATCAAGGTTGTCTGTATAATAGCCTGTAATCGGTTTTTCCCAAATACAAAATTCAAAAAAACGCCCTGGCCCGGCAAAATTATCTCTAACAGCTCTTTTCTGGCAGATAAAATATTTATATTGACAAATCAATTGGAACTATGGTCTATTTTGTTTAGTGCAGTTTGCACAATTTGCACAACGCATAAAAATTAGGCCAAGTTGTCATGAAGATATGCTTCAACCATATAGAAAATAAAATATTAAAAACTATATCATCAATCAGTTTGATTATCCTTCTGGTTTTTGGAAATGTTGATGCTGACATATCCGATCTTGACAACTGGCAGCAAATTCATACTGAGAATACAATTCTTTATTTCCAGAGCCTGGAAGATTTACACCGATTCAACGCCCGGATAAGTTATGACCTGAATTGTAAAAAAGATGAGACAACAATTGATCAGAAAATTGCTTCAGCCCTTGCTGATACCATTGCCAAAAAAGTAGATGCCCTGTTTGAACGATCCCAGGAAGTTCTTGAAATGCAGGGTTTTACAAATAAAATTAGTGTTAAAATATTCAACAATCAGCAACAATTGAACCAGGCGTTTTACAATCTTTACAAAAAAGAATGTAATGTAAGGGCATGGTATACACATGAAAAACTCACTGTCTATATTCAATTGGATGACCTTCACGAAGGCATGCTTGCCCATGAGTTTGCCCATGCCATTATTAACCATTATATGATAATTCCACTGCCTGGCAAAACTGCTGAAATCCTGGCAAGATATGTGGACACCCATCTTCATATAGATAAAATCCAGAAACCTCATGACCAGCATATCAATGGGTATTCCATGAAATAGTGCCTGACCGAAAACCCCGTGTTTGGGTGAGTTTTCGTTCAAACACTATTTAAGACCGACCATTGCCAGATCATCTCCCAGGTATTTACGTTCGTTTTCCCCCAGAATTCCCATTGACAGACATAAAATTGTCCATAAATGTATCGTCTTAAACCTTGCATTATAATAATGACTCAAATCCAGTATCTGACTGTGGCAATTGTTGCAGGGTGTAATGCAATATGTGGCTTGGGTCTCAAGGATCTGTGCGAGCTTAATCTTCCCATAGGCAAGTCTTTCTTCTTTAAAATCCGACAGGATGGCACCACCCCCTCCACCACAACAATAATTATTGGAGCGGTTTGGATACATATCAATAAAATTTTCTTCTCCAACTGTTTCCTTAACAACAAACCTGAGTTCCTCGGCAATGAAATCCCCATAGCTTTTTCTGACCAGCTGACAGGGATCCTGGATTGTAAATTTAATTTTCAGATCCAAATTCCAGTCAGAATTCACCTTCAGTCTTCCTTCACGTATCCAGTCAGCATAATATTCAATAATACTTTTCACTTCAAATGAATGAGATATCTTGAATTTTTCAAGTCCTTGTTTAGCTGCAAAAAAATCATGGCCGCATTCTGTATTTACCAGTACTTTACATCCCAGCTGTTCAATAACATCTGTTTTTTTTCTGACTATTTTTTCCCATGTATCATCATCGGCAAGAAAGTAACCAAAATTTTCCGATGCCCAGCCTTGAGATCCATATGTCCAGTCAGCATCTGCAAGATGCAGTATTTTCCATAAGGGAGCCATCTCCAGCGGATCTGTCAACGGCATAGTTGAATCCTGGGTTAAAAAGAGCCTGGCAAATTTCTCATCCATGGGAACATTGAGCTTTTCAAACCCCGGCTGTGTTTGTCTTACATCATCTACAACATCCTCTACAATAAATTTCCAGTCTTCGACACTGATTCCTGAAGTAGAACAGGTGTCAGTTTTAAGAGATCTTTCACAGGCCTCTACAATACTTTTCGGTTTTTTTTCCTTTGGCCATTGGCCCCGAATGATAGAAACCAGTTGCGGGATATCAACCTTCATGGGGCAGACATGGACACAGCGATTACATGTTGTACACATCCATACCCAGTCATTGGCCATGATCTCTTCATCCATACCCAGGCAAACCATTCGCACGAATTTTCTAGGATCCATCCCGGCAAGACCACTGGCCGGACATCCTGATGAACATGCGCCACAATTAAAACAAAAATTCAGATTCCCTTCTTTTGGCAGCATGAACCTGGCAAAATCCTTAAGCTTATTCTTGCTTCCAATGCCTAACTCCACAGGAGCAACCCTTATGACGTTTTCTTCAACACTTGAATTATTTATATCAATTTCTGTCATTTTAATTGTCTATTCAAATCCTGTATTTTTATATTTGTCCTGTATTAACCGCAGCACACACTTGTGCCATAAGCTGTTTCAGTGTAAATCCATGGACCATAATCCCATCATTGGGACATGTCGCAGCACAAAGGCCACAACCCTGGCACAGGGCCGGATCAGCTACAACTTTGACATTATATAGACCTTTTTGCCCATCTGTCTTAATAATCGATAGGGCATTAAACGGGCAGACATCAACGCAAAGGGCACAACCATCACAATTATCTGTAACAAAACATTTAATTGCTTCTGATTTGATCTCTTTGCGCAACAGCAGTGCTGACACCCTGAAGGCCGCGGCCCTGGCTTCTTCAATGGACTCATCCAGAGGTTTGGGATAATTACAGATTCCGGCAAGGAACAGGCCGGCTACAGACAAATCCACTGGCTTGAGTTTGGGATGAGCCCCATTGAAAAAACCATCTGAACTTACATTAAACTTAAAAAACTCTGCGATATGCTGATTATCCCGGGCAATAACTCCTGTTGCCAGGGCCAGGTAATCTGCCGTAATTCTGACTGGCCGGCGGGCAATGGGATCAAATACCTCAATCCTTAAAAAACCATCTTCTTTTCTAACCTTTGGTTTTCTTATGGTTTCATACCGGATAAATATAACACCCAGATTCCTTGCCTCGCTATAATGCTCCTCCCACTCACCATAGGTTCTGATTTCCCTGTAAAGGATATAAACCTTAATGTCTGGATTTATATGTTTTAACTTAATGGCAGCCTTGACAGAATGTATACAGCATATCCTGCTGCAATAGGGTCTCTGGGGCTCCCTGGAACCCACACATTGGATAAACACAATACATTGGACTTTATTCACTTCGTCTGGATGGAAAAGCACCTTTTTATCAAATTCCAACTGGGTCACAACCCTTGGCTCCTGACCATAAAGGTACTCTTCAGGGACTGCTTCCTTACCTCCGGTGGCCATTATTGCAGCACCAAAATCGATGTGTTCAATTTCCCCGGCAATATTGAGAAACCCTTTAAAATTTCCCACTGACCCTGAAACCGATTCCAGGGTTGTTTTTCTGTAAACTGTAATTTTTTTATTCAGGCTCACCTTGTTGATAAGATCTTCAAGCATGGAACGTACATTTTCTCCCTTGAAACTGGTTTCAAGATTCAGAGCATTGCCTCCCAGAGTATTACTTCTTTCAATCAATATGGTTTCAATACCCAGGCTTGCAAGAGTAAGAGCACTGTCAATACCAACAACACCACCGCCTACAACCAGGGCTTTTTTAACAACATTTATCCTGTCCTGCTTAAGCGGATAATTATAGATCACTTTGGCTATTGCCATCCTAACCTGGTCTTTTGCTTTATTAGTCGCACTTTTTGCATCTTGTTGATGCACCCAGGAATTTTGATTCCTGATATTGGCCATCTCTAACATAAATCCGTTCAAACGAGCGCTTTTTAAAGTTTCCTGGAACATGTGCTCATGGGTTCTGGGGGTGCACGCAGCTATAACGATTCGGTTCAACCCAAATTCCTGAATTCTTTCTATAATGCTTTCCTGGGCATCCACGGCACAGGAAAAAAGATTATTTTCAACATATGTCACATATGGCAGTTTGGCTGCATATGCAACAACCTGATCCACATCAACAATACCGGCAATGTTCACACCGCAGGAACATACAAACACCCCCACTGAAGGTTTTTCTTCAAGGATATCCCTTTCATCTGGATAAGTTTTTATTTTTATAAGAGACCCTCTCTGATCTGCAAGGAGCGTTGCAACAGAGGCTGCTGCTGATGCTGCCTGGATAACCGATCTTGAAATCGGTTTGGGAGATTGAAATGCACCTATTACATACACCCCTTTGCGGCTGCTTGTTATAGGTTCAAAACATGAAGTGCTTGCAAAATTATGCTGATCAAGCTCAATATCAAAAAGCCCGGCAAGTGTTAAAACATCCTCTGGCGCTTCAAATCCAATGGAGAGGACAACCATTTCAAAAGACTCAACAATCACCTCACCTTGTTCAGTCATGTACCTCATCCTTGCTCCAGTACCGTCTTTTCCAGGCTCCATGGTGTGAGGAATTGCTCTTACAAATCTGATCTTTTCCTGTTTTGCTCTTTCAAAATATTTATCAGATTCCTTGCCCTGACTTCTCAAATCAGTAAAAAAAATGGTTCTGTCAAGGGCCTGGCCAGTGACATGATTTAAAGATGCCATACTCTGTTTTACTGCAGACATACAACAAATATTCGAGCAATATGAATTCCCGCAATTATTCTGATTCCGCGAGCCCACACATTGCAGCCAGGCTATTTTTCGTGGTTCTGTGTTATCCGAAGGCCTGAGAAGCTTACCTTTGTTTGGACCGCTGATTGAAAGAAGACGTTCTAATTCAAGACTGGTTACAACATCCTTAATACGATATCCAAAAAAATCATATCCGGAAGGATCAAAGGGTTTAAACCCTGGGGCAAGAATAACTGCACCCACTGTAATCGTAACCATTTCTTCAACCTGGGTAAAATTGATTGCACCTGTCGGACAAAATTTTTCGCATGCCCTGCATTTTCCAAGGGTAAAATATATACACGCAGATGGATCGATTGCATATTTAAGGGGAACAGACTGATCATATTTTATATATACTGCTTTTTTTTTATTAATGCCGAAATTAAACTCGTCTTTAACATTAATCGGGCATTTTTGGGCACAGATCCCACAGGCAATACACTTATCTATGTCTACATATCGGGGTTTTTTCTTAACCTGGATACTGAAATGACCAACACTGCCCTGAACCTTGACAACCTGGGATAGAGTGAGCAATTCAATGTTCAGATGCCGGTCGCACTCCACAAGCTTTGGCAGGATGATACAGGAGGCACAATCATTGGTAGGGAATGTTTTATCCAATTGTGACATTACCCCGCCAAGGCCTGCTGTTTTTTCAACAATATAAACATAAAACCCTGAATCAGCCAGCTCCAGGGCAGCCTGGATACCTGCAATTCCGCCACCCACAACCATAACCGAACCCATCAGTTTGTCAGTGCCGGGTATCTGGGTTAACTCTTCATCGTCAAGCCTGCTTGTTTTTTTTAGATTAATATCCTTTTGGATATTTCCTTTTATACCTTTTTCAATAATTTTTATGTCATTTTGAGTCTGGGTTTCAGTTTCCAAAATAACAAGTTCCCTAGCTGTTTTGGAAATATGTTTTTCTTCACAAAACCGGATAAATTTTTTTTTTGAAATCGTATAACGCTTAGCCGAGGTTAAGGATGCCTGAAGTTTTCCTGTATTAATCCAATTGGTGACAGTGTTCCTGTGAACACCCAGGTGTTTTGCAACAGCCCCGACTTTAAATATCAACATTTTGCAGGCTCCCTTTGCGATAGTTTGTAACCACTAATCTTACAATAGAAAAAGCGGTCATGTCAACTGGTTACAGATTTTTGCACGGTAAATTTGTTCTATTGATTAACCATCTGAAAAACAGCAACTATTCTGGAGAACTATAGTTTATAATATCCGTTTGTGAAGGATATTTTTTTCTAAAAATGTTTATTTTGCGTTAACCCGGCCGGGGCATGGGTTGCAACTCATCTGATTGGCCTCCTTACAGGTTCTAACCTCCGTTGCGCTAACCGCCAAAACTCGCTATCGCTCAAAC
>CAYWGN010000001.1:34639-75394 GCA_964457495.1 uncultured Desulfobacula sp. | reverse complement strand
AGCCTTTTTACCGAATTCTTGATCCAGGATTTTTTTTAATCCCCAATTTTGTTATCATTATTTGATTTGGGATACCATCCTTGTCATACCCTCTTAATTTATAATACTTATTGAGCATCGGTTCCAAAGGAACACGCCTTTTTTCAGGATCATCTTTTTGAGCTTCTAAAAGAAATCTTTCCGGCAAGGTATCATCGACTTTTCGAATACCTTCATTTGTGTTCATAAGCCTCTCTAGAATATGAATTCTTTCACCTGCCATTAAAAATTGTTTTGAAGACAAATCAATACCGGAAACTGCAGAAAAAAGTTTTGGATATATTGAAAAATCAATTAAAGCAATGGCAAGCACGGGAATATTCTGCATTAAAAAACGCAAGACAAAATGGGGGGTCATCCTTGACAGCAGAGTTTCAAGGGTCAGTCCATAACCGGTAAACTGGCAGATATCCAATGAATTAATGGCTGCATAAAAATTTTCAAAAAACTTTACAAATCGATGCTTTGAACGAATGGTGTCTGGCGCAAGAAACCCAAAAAAATTTTCAAAACTGACCGGAAATGAGGATAAATGGCAAGCCCCTCTGTTGGCAACGGCATAACCCAGGCCCTGGCCATAGGCCCCTCTCGGGTCATACCCTGCCATTTCAAGGCCTTTCACCTGGATGGCAAAACCTTTGCCCCCAAATTTATTTGAAAGCGTTCTTGACCCCATTGCCATTTGTTTGCCAAAATCTTCAAGATTTGCAATATTTTCCAATGCCTTTACAATTTTTTTAGGAGCCCCAAACTCAAGATCTGTTTTAACAAGCCCTTTTTGGGTTGCTTCCATGACCCATGCCAGGGTCCCACCGGCAGATATGGTATCCATTCCCTTCTGGTTGCAAATCTCATTAAATCTGGAAATATCGTTGGGATCAAATATGCCTAAGTTTGACCCCAGAAGGGCAAGGGTTTCATATTCAGGGACATTTACCTGTTTGTCGTTAAACATTCCCTTATGCCCGCAAAAAATAGAGCATGGCGTACAGGTGTGGTAACTGGTTTTGTGATTTTCTTTAATCTTCTGACCTGTAATATTTATGGCTTTTGGATGATTACCACAGGTGAAATTGTTTACGGGCAGCATATTATTTTTAATAATAGGACCTGCATTGGCAGCCGTTCCAAACTGCCGCATTAATAACGACATATTGTTTTGGTTAATATACTTGTTTGCTTTTATCTTAATCTTGTCAAACCTGTCATTAAAAAATGGGACCACTTTGTATTGTCCCTTCAAGGCAACAACTGCTTTAAGGTTTTTCGACCCCATGACAGCCCCTAAGCCTCCCCTTCCAAGGTACCTGTGGCCTGATGCAGCATTGGCAAACCTGACAAGATTTTCTCCGGCAGGTCCTATCACCAGGGTTTCATGATTTTTTTGTCCTATAGCCTCCTGGGCCTCTAAAATATCTTTTCCCCAAAGATTTGTTCCGTCTAAAAAATCAACTTTGTCATTATGGATATAAAGTGCCGTGGGTTTATCAGATTTGCCTTTGAGGATAAGCCCATCCCATCCATTTGATTTGAGCTGGCGCCCAAAAGAACCGCCACAGGAGGAAGAGCCCATAATATTTGTAAGGGGCGATTTGAAAACCGCATGGAATCGGCCGGAACAAGGGGCACTGGTTCCGGCCAGAACACCTGTCATGATAATGATCAAATTGTCTTCACCCAAGGGATCAATTCCAGGCTTCAACCGGTCATACAATAATTTTAATCCCAGCCCTTTTCCTCCAAGATACATCTGTCTCAATTGATGGGAAATTGGAATTTTTGAAAATGTTTTTAAGGACAAATCGATTTCCAGAACACGGTTCAGAGTTCCTTTCATTTCTTTGACAGGCATTGTATCCTCCATGAATCTATCTTATTTGTGAATGTGGGGATGTTTCCCGTGTTTGTGAACATGCTCATGGCGATGAATATGGATTTCATCGTCTCTTAAAATCCTGCCATTTTCCATGGAATATATTTTATCTGTTACAGCCTTTGCAAAATCAAATTCATGTGAAATAACAAAGTAAGAAATATCAAGGCTATTGAGAATATGAATCAATTTTTCCTTTACATTGTTATCTAACCCTGCTGTGGGTTCATCAAGCAACAAAACTTCAGGTTCCATTGCCAGCACTGAAGCCAATGCAACCAGGCGTTTCTGTCCTCCAGACAGTTTATGGGTCACACTCTGTTCAAAATAAAGTATTCCCAGCTTTTCAAGGGTCTTTCGGGCAATATCAATGGCATCACCCTTTGAAAATCCAAGGTTTAACGGCCCAAACGCCACATCATCCAATACTGTTGGACAGAACAATTGGTCATCTGAATCCTGGAACAATAATCCTATTCTGGAACGAACCAATAAAAAATCTTTTTCATGGTTTAAAACCTTTTCAAACACTTTTATGATTCCGGAATCTGGTTTGCAAAGCCCCATGATGGTGTGCAGCAAAGTGGTTTTGCCGGACCCGTTGGGAGCCATCATTCCAATCCTGTCTTTCTTGTTGATCTCAAGATTCAGATGATCCAGAACTTTTGTATCTGAACCTGGATAAGAAAAGCAAATGTCTTCTAACTTTATTACACTATAGTTATCTATCACGTTTAAACCCAAATAATTTCAAATATGACAAGGCTTAAGCTTGCCGCAAATATACCCATTAAAAAAATTAAGTTTAATCTATTTGGCGGATAATCGTCAAGGGTATGAAATTTTTGATTAAAGCCACGGCACAACATGGCCTGGTGTACTCTTTGAGCCCGTAAGGATGCCCTGACAAAAAGCATACCGGCAAGATAAGCAAATGTCTTATAGGAATGCACATTGGTCCCGGGCTTAAATCCCCTGAATTTTGCAGCCCGCAAAAGTCTTTTGTATTCTTCTTCAATAACAAATATGTAACGATAGGTCATCAAAAGAAGAAAAACCATTTTATCGGGCACATAAAGTCGATGAAGCCCATTTCCTAATGAGGCAATGGTCATTGTGGCAATAAGAGCGGTAAATACCAATAATATGGAAATTGATTTAATGGTGATTTTACAAGACAATATGACACCGGGACCTGTAATTTTTAACCAATGATACTGGTATAGTATTTCTCCATCAAAAGTTACAGGAAGGATGATCCAGATCATCAAAAGGAACCAGAAAAGGGGTTTTAACCGTTTTGCTACATCGACCCGGTTTAATCCTGCCAGGGTGATTAAAATGATGGAAATAATAAAATAGCCTATGGCAATATAAAGGTTATCACAAAGTGCAGCAGCAAAGGAAAGGACAATTGAAGCAATGATTCGTATTTTCGGATCAAGCTTGTGGATAAATGACTGGCCATCGGCAAATTTTTCTTCAATCATTTATGATTTTTTCCTCTTTTTTAAAAACTTTGCACCAAAGGCCAGCAAAAAAATAATGGCAATACCCCCGATGATTTGAAAAACAGAGGGACCTTTTTCCAATACGTCTTTTTCCTTCATAGCAACCTGAAGATCTTCGGTTGTGGGCTTTTTTACCAGTTCACTTTTTGGAATTCTCCATTGAGCCCCATGGCCAATTCCAGCATCCAGGTTTACAATAAGGTCTGAGTCAAGGTTTTCAGGAATTTTAAATGAATAGTTCCCTTCCTGGTCTGTTTGGCCTTGATGGATGACCATGCCTTTTTCATTAAGCACCGTTATGGCACAATCTTTGGCTTTTCTTTTTGATCCAAAATTGCTTTCAGTATAAATCATGCCCTCTTCCACCCAGGCAAAAATGATCACCTTATGGGCAAATGCATAGTTTGCAGGGATCAGGGCAAGAATGAGGGCAAGAATAAGTATTTTTTTAATTTTCATTGTTTCTTCTTCGGTATAATTTCAGGGTATACTTTTAAAAGAAATGAAACACAAAAACCTGTCACAATTCCTTCAATGATCATTACAGGAATGTGAGCTGTGATAATGGTAAGGCTTGTTTCAAAAAAATTCTTGTCAGTGAACCATAAAGCTAAGCCTAATAAGAGGGATGAAAGCATGATGGAAGCCATACCGGCCAAAAACCCGCCAACAAATGTAAGTATTGATGATTTACCCAGCAATGGTAGAAAAAGATAATGGACAAGCACTGCCGGGAAAGCCATTACCACTACATTAACCCCTAATGTGGTGAGGCCTCCATATTGAAAAAGAACGGATTGAAGCAGCAATGCCGTCAGGATTGCAGGGATTGCTGCAAATCCAAGCAACAATCCCACAATCCCGTTTAAAATCAGATGAACACTTGAAGGCCCGATATTGACATGAATCAATGATGCCACAAAAAAAGCCGAAGCCAGAATAGCGACATGAACAATGCGATCATAATCAATCTTTTTTAACCCGATTGCCGTACCGGCCATTGCCAGTGCTGCACCTGATGCTAAAACCGGACCTGAAAGAATCCCTTCTGAAATATGCATCTTATTTCTCCTGCCAGTTCTCAAACTTTACCCATAAAACCGCGCCCAACTCTATATCTTTTTCTTCATTATTGTACATCATTTTTTTATCTGATGTATTTAAAGCGGCAAATCCCCACCAGCCGGCAGCGGGTACGGCATAGGTAAACACACCATTCTCATCTGCCTTTATGGTTTGGGTTATCATATAATCACTGGGTGCCTGGGCTTTTTTATCACTATTGAAAAATTCCACTTCAACTTCTGCATAGGGAACTTTTTTGCCATCAAGCTTGACTATTCCCTGGAACACATTTCCTCTATACAGGCCAAAAGGTTTGGACAAAGGGATAATTTCAGTTTTCAACTCCAATTCTGCGTCCCAGCCTTCATCATCACCAAATGCTGCAACAATTGTTTTTGTATAGTGAACAATAAAACAATCTTCAGCCGATTCCCAGTATGGCACAGGTTCCATAACAAAGGTATAAGCCCCGGGTCTTTTTATGGTATATCCGGCCTTCCAGGCTTGATAATCCATCACTTTTATCTCTTCAAGGCTTGCCTTTAAATCCTGTTTTTTGCCATCTTTGATCACAAAAAATTCTTTTGGTTTTACAAGGGGCATCCCATTCATTTCAAAGGGATGGGAAAAAGAAAGCTGAATATCAATTTTTTTAGAATCCTCCTGCATGATCATGTTGTCTGAAGGGATAGCCATTCCAAAATGCGCAAAGGAAAGCCCCCAGGAAAAACAGACCATTAAAAAAACCAAGCCAACCAGTTTAAAACATTTCATTTCAATCCTCCCTGAAAATAAAAAAACCACCAAGGTATCAGTATTCTTTAACTGATATTGCAACCTTCGTGGTTTAAATTGTCTATTAAAAATTTAATCATTTTCTTCAGACTTCTGTCTGAATTTATATTTTTACTATCTTTTCAAATACAATATGTCAATGAATAAATAAAAATATGGCTATGCCAGGTTATTCAGCATGGAAAATCCTGATTTTTGTTCAATCCTCCTTGTAAACCCTGTGACAGCCTGTTCCACTATCTGGTCATGATTTTCTATAAAAACAGATCTTGCAAATGGAGAACTCATCTTCATCCATAATTTAGTCGGGGATACATTCCAGGTAAAATTAATGATGGTATTGTTCTGGGATGGTAAAAAATGGCACCTTCCTTCTCCATAAAGGTCACCAGTTACAGCAAAGGATAAAAACGAATATTGGATAAAATCCCTTACAATGGCATCAACTACAATCGTATAGGGAAGAGTCCCTTTCCAGACAGATCTGATATTATTTCCTTTTTGAAGATGATCAAACTTATCAAGGGGTTCAATTCTCTGCAAGCCTTTACACCAGTCAGGCCATTTTTTATAATTGATCAACTCATTCCAGATCAGTTCTAAAGGCGCATCAATATTAAAAGAGCTGTTAAATCGGTAAAGGTTTTTTTTATTTAAAAAATCATCAAAAGGAAGAATCATGGATTTGTTTATTTCATTTTTTATTGGTCAGCGCAACAAGATTCTTCATTTTAAAAGACAGTAGCCTGTTTAAAGGCGTAAATGTCAGAACAAGGGCCGGCATAAATATAAGATCGGCAATTAATGCGATGACGGATGCCGAGGCAATTAACACCCCCAGAGAAAAAACATGACTGAATGAAGAAAAAAGAAGCCCAAGAGAGGATAAGAAAAGAACAGCAGTTGTGGAGACAAGAGCCCGGGAAGTGATATCATAGGCTGCTTTCAAACTGTCCTGGATACAGGTTTTGGCTTTTGAAATGGACATTTCCCTTTTTAATTGTGTTAAATAATGAATGGAATCATCCACGGACAAGCCAAAGGAAATCACAGCGGCAAATATGGTTAATGGATCAAGAGGGATTTTAAACCAACCCATTATTCCAAAAATTGTGACAAGGGGAAACAGATTGGGTATGAGACTGAGTAACCCAAGGACAACAGATTTAAGTTGCAACATCATTAACAACGTTATGATAAAGAGTGCCAGAAAAAGCGTTTTGATCTGAGATGACACAAGATCCGTGGTTTGGGATCTGAGAAGGATAAGTTGCCCGGACAGGGTAACCCTGACTTCTTGCGTAAAAGCGCTCTTGGCATCATTTTCAACCTGTTTAAGGATGTATTCTATTTGATCTGATGTCTGATTTTGGATATGAACAATTATTCTAAGTTTTTTTGAAACCGGGTCTAAATAGGATCGTATCATATCATTTTCCAAACTTTTGGACATGATCTGATGAAAAATAATTTCAGGCTTGATCCCCATTGGGGACAATTTAAGGGCCAGGCGAAAAACAAGGGGTGTTAATGATTCAAGTTCTTGAATACCATTGATGGATTTAATTTTTTCTTCAAATTGATAAAGATCATACCAGAATTTTCTGGAATCAAAACCATTCTCCAGCGATGTTAAGATAATAGAAAAAGAAGTGGGAAAAGATATATTCTGCTCAATAAAATGTAGATCTTGCACCTCCCTGGTGGTTTTGATGATGGGATTGGTTAAATGCTTAACCATTTTAATTTTTGGAATTCCTGTTGCCAGGAGAATGAAAATCATAATTCCTGCCAAAACAGAAAACCCTGGTTTTTTAAAACCGGCAATCATATAATTTTTGACAATATGTTCAAGAAAATCTTTTTTTATTCTAAGGGAAATTGATTCATATGACATAAAAAACCGTGGCAAGCAAAAGGATGTTATTACCAGAGTCAACAAAAAAGCCAGAATAACCCCAATGGATATGATAATCCCGGCCTGTTGAACCATTTTTACAGGGCTTATTATCAGGCTGAAAAAGCCTGCTGAAGTAGTCAGAGCGCACATGAAACAAGGCTTCAGAACAATTTCAAAGGTCTTTATCAAAGCAAGGTCCTTTGAATCGTTTTCTATCAATTGAATATATTTTGAAATAATATGAAAAACAGTTGTTGTGGAGACAACAAGAATAAATCCAAAACTTAATCCTGTGGCAAGGTTCAATGGCATGCCAAAAATCCCCATGATTCCCAAAGTCCCTATCAGAGAACCCAAACTGGTTAATAATACCAGCATACCAGCCCACAGGGTTTTGAAAATATAAAAAGCAAGAAGGGTTCCAAAGAACAGACCAAGAGATCCAAACACAAGAGCATTCAACAAATTATATCGTTCAAAGGCAGCCCGCAGGACAGGGATTCCTGCGGCATAGCAGTGGGGATGTTCAGGAAAAGCCTTTACAATGATTTGTTTCATTTTCTCAAGCTGTGTTTCCAATTGAAACCCGTTGAGTTTTTCATTGTCAATTTTAATTATAAATGCAAGGGTTTTTGCATCTTTAGAAATCAATCGGCTGAGTCCGGGAATAACCTGGTACAAACTTTCAAATAATTTTTTATCCCAGAACTGAGATGTGCCTGTAAATTTGAATATATCAGATGATTCCAGTGTACCAAGATCGATAACTTTTAAAATAGAGTTTATGGCAGTCAGTTCTTTATTGACCTTATGAATTCTTTTTTTAAATTCTGGATCAGATACATTAAGATCATTTTTAACTGCTAAAAGTATATAATCGTCCGTGCCAAAGGATTCAACAAATGCCAGGTAGTCCTTGTAATCATCAGAATCACCAGTATTAAAAGAAACACCAGAGGGATCTATCTGAACCTGGGATGCAGGAATGATCAATATCAGCGTAGCCAGGATCAAGCCTGCCATAAGAATTTTGCTGTTATTTACCAAACCTTTTGCAATTTGCTCCCATGACAGATGGCTTGATAAAAACAAGCTGCAAGATTTATTTTTTATGCCACGACCCATCAGGATTTTGAAAGAATTCTCCTGGTTTTGTCCTTTCGGCTTTTCGCTTGGCCTGAATTTTTTCAACAATATTTATAGTGGTCTTCTGCTGTTTTGCAAAATGGCTGTAAACAGTTTTTCTATCCTTATTCTCAGCTGCAATAACTTCTTCCTGGGCCTTTGCACCAGTTACAAACCCAAGATAGCCGCTATTATCTTCTCCAATAATTCCTTTTGCTTTTAAATCAGCAATCGCAGGGAGCCGCTGTTTCATTCTATCTTTAATTCCAGCGGCAAGTGCAAACTGGGATGAAACAATCAGACAAAGGATCAGCAAAACAGATATTTTAAAGATTTTTCGTATATTCATTTTTCCTCCTATTTTTTTATTTTGTCTTCAGCAGCTTCAATGTCATCAAAAAAGTCATCAAGTGCTCTTTCAACTCTGACATTTATATCAATAGTTATGTGGATAGGTTCTACTTTTATAGGCTTTACTTCAACCTGATGAGTTGATTCAACAGGTTGAACCTTGATTTCATGGCTTGTCTGACAACCTGTAAAAACAAAAAGACTAAGGAACAATGCCATGAAAAACAAATTTTTGATCATACGCTCTCCTTTTTTAATTTAAAATTGATTTTATTTTATTACCAAATTTCATCACATCATTAAAGGGAAGTTTTAAATTTACATCCAGTTTTATCCCCTCAAATTGTGATCCAGGGCTTGATGCATCTACCCTGACAAATCCCCCAAACTCTTTTTTATACTCAAAGGGTAAAACTTTTGAAGGCTTTCCATTCAGCTCCATCTTGACATCAAGTGTGTCTTCAAAGGTGTTAAACACAATTTTTGCCCAATGATAATCAAAATCTTTTAATGCCTCCTGTGCCAGATCAAGTTGTGCAAATTGCGGATTGTCCATGGAAATGCCTGCAATTATCCTGTCTGAGTTCGCAATCATCACTTTACCGCCACTGCCTGGAGTTGAAAATAAGAATCCATTGTCAAATGAGATATTACCATCTGAATAAATTACGGGAATCCTTCCGTTCAAAGTACCGCTGCCTTGGGCATTAAATGCACCCATCTGTTTTAAAAGTTGTGTCATTTCCAGCCGGTCACAATAAAAGGTAAGAAAATAGGCATTATTCTTCTGGGGGAATCGAATGGATTCTGTTGAAACAAGACCATTACACCAGTTGAACCGGATATTTTCGATTAGCCATGATTTACCATCTTCAACGGTGAATCGAATTTTGGCATTCTCTATTTTTACCTTATTCACTTCAATTGAATCAATGGTCAAAACTTGCCCGGGAACACTTTCCAATGCCATCAGGTCATCAAACTCCACGATTGTGTTTATCCCTTGTGCAGAAAAATTCGTATCCGGCATCACTATTTTCCCATCATTGATATTAACCTGCATAGATGTTTTTAATTGATGATTTAAAAATTCTGCTGTGCCTTTGGCAGAAATAGTTACATCTACATCTGCTGTCTGAAGCTTTGCCGGACTTAATTTTTCAATATCTGAAAAATTAAGTCGAACAGGTGCTGTCTTAAAATCCAAGGATGCATAAAGGCCTTTTTCAAACCCGACAATTGAGCTGAATTGCGCTTTTAAATTTGGCAGTGTCAAAAGGCTTACCCCGCCGCTGACCTGAAATTCTTTTAAATCTGTTTGAAGTATTTTACCAGACGTGCTGAAGTTATATTGATTATTGTATGAAATTTTCGGGATGGAATACTTGCCATATACTTTTTTATCAATATTTGGATAATGGATCGGTAATTCAATGTTTAAGCCATACGCACTGGTCTTAAATTCAGGGGATGTTATTTTCCCTTTGGAAGCCTTTAATATCATGTTAACCAAAGGTGTATAGTTTTTATCAAGGAGAAATGATCCTGAAAGACTTGCACTGGGGAAAATTGACTCCATTAAATCTGATTTGATTCTGATATTGTTTGCATTTAATGTTAATTTTGAAACAACCCCCTTTCCATTATCCGTAAAATCAGCAGCAATATTCGACTTTATTTGGGCATCAACAAATATAAGGCTTCCTTTTTGATATTGCATCCGGCCTTCACTCAAGCCAATGATTATTTCCCCTTTGGCTTGAAAAGGAGTGCCAGTGAAGCGTGCATTCAATTGAGGATTGTTCAGGGTTCCAGCAATTGATTCATAAACAATTTGATAGAGTTTTGTTGTGCTGTTATTAAATTTTAAATCAAAATAATGATCTTTTTTTAAATCAAGTATTAAGGCATATTCCATCTGAATTGCCGGCAGCATTAAATGGGACAGATTGAATGTGCCGCTGGCGCTAATCTTTTGATTATCGATTAAAAGCGTGGTGGCCAAATCTTTCACACTTGCCTCAATGGGGTGTGCAATGCTTGCCCGGGATAAATTTATTTTCCATTTCTTTTCAGGGGAAGTTGTTTCCAGATTAAAGTCAACCGACCCTTGCAATTGTACCCCATTTGTTTTTTTTGAAATAAGTGAGTTAATATGTTCTAAATCAAAGGACTTGCCTTCAACCTTTAAAAACTCAACCCCCTTGTTCATGTCATAGGTGACAAAAATATTAATTTTTTCTCCAAAAGGATACAACATGGTCCTTGCCAGTATTTTTTCATCCTTTAAATTAATTGTTGAAAGTACATCAAATGGAATCAAAAATTCCTCATTCAATGCATGCAAAACAATTTTAGCATTCTGCAAAACAATTTTATCCGGCAGAAAGGGCAAAAAAGACAAATCAGGCCGTCTGGTTTGATCCTTTGATGTATTGGGTGATGTGTTGGGAAATTTAAGGCCAATAAATTTAATTTCATTGTTCTCATCCATGCTTGCATGAAGGCTTAAACCCGATATTGTCACCTTGGTAAGATGAATGGATGAAAGATTTTTAATATCATAATCAATGTTTATTGAATCAATGAAAATTGACTTGCTGATCCTGATTTTGGAGATAAATGTATTAAAAAACCCTATTTTTTGTATGTCAAATTCAACATCATTGGAATCTGAAAATTGCGTCAGTCTTTTTTGGATCTGCGGTTCCACAATATTAGGAAAATTGATAAATAAAAAAAGGCAGATAAGGACAAACCCCAGACAAAGCCAGACTATTATTTTTATAAACTTTTTAAATCGCATTTTTCACATTCACCCTAAGATACATGTCCCCTTTTATGCCGCCTGAAATGGATTTGCCCATTCCGGAAAGTTTTAAACGGGTTCCCTGCTTCACCCCTGCAGGAATTTTAACACGGTACAAGGGTTTATAAAACCCCCATGGGATTGTCACCATTTTATTTGTTCCGGCAATGGCTTCAATAGAGGTTATATCAATATTACCATAAAGATCCGGGCTGTCCTGGCTGCCCGTTGTAACAATCATCTGAAGCTTTGGCGTATGCTTTTTGGTAGTAAACCGGCTGATTTTCTGTTTTGTTCCTGTTTGTGGCAGTTTTTTGTTCAGCATGACCAGTGCAATCCCTGCTATAAAACCTCCAATATGTGCCCACCATGCGATCCCCGATCCTGAGCTGTTGCCGGCAGCATTGATAAACTGGATTAAAAACCAGAACCCAAGAAAAATAAATGCCGGTATTTCAACAAACCAGGGAAAAATAATGATGGGAATAATGGTTAAAATTCGCGATTTTGGATACAGCAGAAAATAAGCCCCCATAACACCGGCAATGGCACCACTTGCGCCAATTGTAGGCACCATGGATACAGGATTCAAAAGAAAATGAAAAAACCCTGAAATAATGCCGGAAATCAAATAAAACCCCAAAAATCTTAATGCACCAAAATGGTCTTCAACATTGTCTCCAAATATATATAAAAACCACATATTTCCAATGAAATGCAAAAAACCTCCATGCAGGAACATATAAGAAAAAATGGAAAATAATTGATTTCCCAGTGAAAAATGCTGCGCCATTTCATGGACCGTGTATTTGGCCGGAACCAATCCATAGGAATAAAAAAATACTTCATTATTAAATCCAATTTGAATTTGCAGCATAAATACCAGCAGATTAATTCCCATTAGAATATAGGTCACAACAGGAAAACAATTGGAGGGTTGATTATCTCGAATCGGTATCATTTAACCACCCGCAATATATGATCTGTTTCAAGATCTTGTTTCAATCGTTTTAAAATCTCCATAACTGCATCTTCAATGGTACCGAAATCACCTCCTGTATAAGAAGAACATAGTTTTAAAAGCACCTTGTTTTCCATGTCAAATCCGACGCGATGCCTTAAATATTCCATCATACCAAAATAAAGAGTGCTGATATTATGGGATTCAAATTTAGCAATAAATATTTTTGTTTTAAGCGGCAGGTCATCACAAATCAGGTCAATGGCATCTTCAATAGTTTGGGGGGAAACCTCTTTAACAGGTCCTGAAGGAATATGGTTTTTGATCATCTCTTCTTGTTGTGTATCAAGAAAAAAAAGATATAGCATGGTTTCAAGAATCGTTTTTACATCCATGTATATCCAAGGGTTATGGCTCAATCTTGGACCGGCTACATTTAAAGTCTGGATTTTATTTTCTATTATAAAGGATTTTAAAATAATGGCCGCTTCAAACTCATCAAAGCTTAAAAGGTCAAGATAACAATTGGGTTTGTCAACAAGGTTGGCATAACTTTGGGTAAGTTTGGAGCCGCCGGTCAGTTCACCACTTGAAATTATTATAGTACCATGGGAATCATTGATATTCTGTTTTGTTCTTTCCCTGTAATCTGTTGTATCCATTTCCTTTAATTGATATTTGCCTGGCAAGGGGCCTTTTTCCGTTCCGCGACCTCTTGTTATCCATCCGCCATGATCAATATTGAATTTAATGGCAACATCAAGTGCTGCCTGGTCTGCTCCGGTTTGTCCGCCTGAAATTATTTTTTTTAACATTTTAATCTTATCCAACCTTTAAAAAAATCCTTTTCTATAATAACAGTAAGGGGTATAACTTCAATACTATTTTACCCTTTTGAATAATTAAGCACCGGGTCTATGAATATACCATCAAAAAAAGAATGCTTTAAACTGATAAAAAAGATGGCCATGATGGATCATATTATTGATCATTCCATCATGGTTTCCAATGTGACATTATTTTTAAGCCTGAAGCTGAAAAAATATTCTCCTGATCTTGATTCCCGGCTGGCAACTTCAGCTGCATTGCTCCACGACATAACAAAAACCAGAAGCTTTGATACAAACGAAAATCACTCCGAAACCGGGGGGCTGATGTTAATCAAACTGGGATATCCTGAAGTAGGGGATATCGTACGTCAACATGTCATTTTGGATTCCTATGAAATGGATTCTCCTGTCTCAGAGCAGGAAATCGTCAATTATTCTGACAAAAGGATATTGCACGACAAAGTGGTGCCCTTGAATAAAAGACTTGAATACATAAAATTACGATATGGGAGCAAGAAAGAATTTAAAGACCGAATTCAGATCATGTGGGAAAACACATTAAACCTGGAAAATAAAATTTTCGGTCAACTTGATATAACTCCCAATCAATTATCAGAGTATATTTCCAAAGAAATTAACAAAAAAGACTGGGTTTAAGGCCAGGATATTTCTGAACAGGATGCAATGTCATGGGATAGTCTTTGAATTCGTTTTTTTATGAAAAGTACTTTCTGTTTTTGATCCTTTTTTTCTGAGTGCTTTAAAGAAAAAAGGTGTTCCATCTCTTCTTTAAAAGACTTATACTGATTGAACCGCTCATTTATTTTTTCTTTAAAATCCCTTGTGGCAGCCTCAATCAAAGGCAAAAAATAATTTACCCTCAAATTCATGTGATATTGTTCAAATTGATCTTTTATGATTTTTTGATTTTCCTTTTTGATTTTCTTTGCTGCTTTTTTTAATCCTGGAGAAAATGAAAAATTGGATTTGCTGTCAAATAAAGAAGACAATATCTGGGACATGGTATGCAGGCCGAAATCCGTTAAGACATTGGTCTTGATCATAGATGTGTATTTTGCTTCAAATATCATGGCCGGCAATTGAAGCCCCAGTATTTTTTTTATTTTTTCAATATCTATGGAATCAATAAAATCGTTTTGTTGGTGTATCAATTCTGGTTTGGTTTCAAATTGTGAATAATGATCGGCTTTTAACAAGTCGATCTGGTATGAATCAAACAAAGATTGAAAATAGGAAAAGATTTCTGCTTCCTGGGTTTGAGCAAATCTTTTTAATTCTGGTCTAACCTCTTCTATAACATATAAGTCCAACCCGCGTTTAAAGTCCTGAAACATTAAATATAAAATTTGTTTGAATCCTGATTCCTTTGTCACTGATTTATATTTTTCCACATCAAGAAAAGTTGCCCGAATATAGTCCTGGGTCTTTTTTAAAATGCCTTTGTCATCATGGATAAACGTATTTTTAAAATTTAATTCAATTTCTTCTTTTAAAGCACTGACAGCGCCATCCAGAGAGTTTTCCACAATGGCTTCCAGTCGGGAAGCATTGTGGTATAGATCATTCAATGTCTGTCTTGCAGTTTCTTCCTTTAATTTATCAGAAGACAGCAGACCAAGGAAAATATTAATCCTTTGATCCAATTGCCCCATGATAATATCAAGGCGTTTCAAATGATTTGATATTAAAAGCCCATGCCTGTTTTTATCCATAACCTGTTTGAAAAAAGAATTAAATTCCTGTGTTTTCAAATCACAATATTGAACGATTTTCTTTTCTTCCTGCCAGAATTTTAACCGGTTTTTATCCTTTTTGTTTAATTTGGATTCAAGGGTTAAAAAGAGGTTATAAAGTGAAGAAAAAGAAAATATCTGGGGATGAATCTCTAAAAATTCAAGGGTCTCTTTAATACTGGTTTCTATTTTAATCAGATCATCAAGATTTTCATGCTCTGTTAAATCACAATTATTGATGAAAATAATATTCTCCAGAAGCCCTAAATTTTTAATCTGTTTTAAAAATATAATATCTGATTGCCTTAATCCGATTCGAGAGCTTACACAATAGACAATCAGATTTGATGATTCAAGATAGGTTAAAACCTGTGCCAGCTTTGCAGGGTCAGTTGAATCCGCGCCCTGGCAATCGGCAATTTCAACATTGGGATCCATTGTTTTATCAAAGACATAAAGGCAGACATCCTTGATATAAAACGCTTTATCTGGATCAGCTGTATAGGCCTTATGTTTATCAAACTCTTTTGATTTAAAACAGATAATAGTCTCATCGGCCTGAACCATATCCTTACATGTGTCAAACCCGTGAAGCGCATGTTTAATCAAAAGGGTTTCAAGTCTTATTTCATCTTTTGTGTGGGGAAAATCACTGGTAAGTGTTTGATATATTTTTTTCAAATATTGCCTGTCATTTTTCCTTCTGATATCAAAAGTCTTTAATATTTCTTTGTCTGATCCGCCATCGGGAAAAAGCAATAAGGCTTTTTGCAATTGAAAATTTATGTCATCCCATGATTTAAAATATAGGTTGGCCTGATTTCTTTTCCCTTTTCGAATTCTTGTTGTAATTGAGGTGATAACCCCTGCCCCTCGTTTCACCAATTCCTTTCCCAAAAAAGAATTAACAAAGGTACTTTTCCCAGACTTAATAACGCCTACAACGGCTATTTTCAAACGCCCTTCCCGGATATACTCTGGAATTTGATGACAGATTGTCTGATATGAATCAAATGAGCGATCCTTCATTTGCGGTACGTCTTCGGCCAATTGAAGAATTGTTAATGCCTCATTAATTATTTTTTCAACGGAATTTAAGGGAGTTGTTTTATTTTTCATCATTTTGATAAACAATTATTATATCATCATCATCGCTTTCTCATATTTCAATTCAGTACCCGTTGAAAAAATTATTTCTTCAGATAAAGGACAAGTCAACCAGGCTGAATCGCTCAATTCATTATCCAGTTGCATGGGCCCCCATCCAGCACATCCCAGCAGGATCATAAATGACTTAGGCCCTTTTTGAAGGGCAATGGCCTCAAGTATATCCCTTGAATTACTCAAGGCCAGTTTGTCTGTAACCCTTAAACTTTCACTCCACTCAAAAGGAGGGCCATGAAGAACAAACACTCCGCTGGGCTGGACCGGTCCGCCAAGATATATTTCAAGGGTATCAACACTCTTGTCACATTGAATCTCCAAATCCTCAAATAATTCCCTTCCTGTAAGAAGTGGATGTACTTTATTCACAATAAAACCAAGAGCACCGAATTCATTATGTTCACACATGCATGTCACTGTCTGGGAAAAATTTGGATCAGGAAGCCCGGGTATTGCAAGGAGAAATTTTCCTTTCATGCTTTGTGAGATTTCATCAGTCATGGACCAGCTCCGTAATTAATCTTAGTGTTAAATATTTTTATTTGCTTTACAATAGTTTTTGTCATGAAAGAATAGTTTTATAAAAGGAATCAATCCTCTTTTCTTCCATAAACATCATCAAACCTGACAATATCATCCTCACCCAGGTAGGAGCCGGACTGAACCTCAATGAGCTCAAGGGGTATCTTTCCGGGATTCTCTAACCTGTGCAGGGTTCCTAAAGGGATATAGCTGGATTCATCTTCTTTGAGAAGCATTTCCTCTTCTCCCCTGGTGACTGTGGCAGCACCGGAAACAACAGTCCAGTGCTCTGCACGGTGAAAATGCTTCTGCAGCGACAGCTTTGCTCCAGGGTTAACTGTAATTCTCTTTACCTGAAATCTGTGTCCGGAATCAACGGTCTCATAACTGCCCCAGGGCCTGTAAACTTTCCTATGGCTGATAATTTCATTCCGGTTATTATCCTTTAACTGCTTTACAATTTTTTTAACATCCTGAACCTGGTTCCGGGGAGATACCAGAATCGCATCCTTTGTTTCCACGATAACAAAATTTTCAATACCAACTGCTGCAATAAGGCTGCTTTCAGAATTAATATATGACCCTTTGACATCATGGGTCAGAACATCTCCCTTTATGACATTCAGATTTTCATCCTTTTTACCCGCCTGCCACAGGGCATCAAATGATCCCAAATCATTCCACCCTGCATCAAAGGGAATCACGATTCCTTTTGAGGTTTTTTCCATTACAGCATAATCAATGGAATCAGACGAGATGTCTTTAAATCCTTCAAGGCTTATCCTGAAAAAATCCAGATCCTGAACACCTGCTTCTATTAATCCTTTACACGGCATCATAATATCTGGTGCAAGGGTTTCAAGCTCCTTTATAATTGCCGATGCCTTGAACATAAACATTCCTGAATTCCAGCAGTATGATCCGGAATCAAATAATTTTTTGGCTGTATCGAGATCTGGCTTTTCAACAAATCTCTCGATTTTAGAAGCACCAGTAGCGGATTCCAACAGCTTTCCCTTTTTTATATAGCCGAATCCTGTTTCAGGAGAATCCGGGATAATCCCGAATGTTATCAAATTGTCTTTTTCAGCATATATGAGCCCTGCCTGTATGGCGGCATGAAAATCAAGTTTTTTTTCAATCACATGGTCTGCCGGTAATACCAGAAGTATGGGATCTTCTTCATATTTCATTGCTTTCAAAGCTGCAAGAGCTATGGCCGGCGCTGTATTTCTCCCGATGGGTTCCAGGATAATGGCTAAGGGGTCTGTCTCTATATTTTTTAATTGGTCTGCTGCCATAAATCGATGATCTTCATTACATACGACAATGGGAGAACCAATCATTTCAAGCCCCTGGAGCCTCAACACTGTATTTTGCAGCATGGTTTTTTCATTGTATATATCAATCAGCTGTTTTGGATAAAGCTGTCTTGATAATGGCCACAGTCTTGTGCCTGACCCGCCTGCCAGAATTATTGGAATGATCATAATTTCTCCCTGAATTTTTTATTTTTGTGCTGTGAAAACATTAATGGTCAACCCATGATTTACAAGGTGAGAATCAATCGTTCTGAGATGAAAACCCGTGTCTGTCAACCAGGTCTTTATTTTTTCTTTTTCAAATCCAAACCATGAGCCACCCATGATCTCATTGATGTTTTTCTGATCATGTTTTTGAAAATCAGACAGGATAAAAAGGCCTTCTGGTTTAAGAACCCTGTAGGCTTCAGCAATTGGCAGTTCAGGTTGTGAAATATGGTGTAACACCATATTCATTATGGCAGTATCAATTTCTTCATTTTTCATTGGAAGGTGTTCAAGCTCGCCCAATCTTAACTCTGCATTATTTGTCCCTGAGAGTCTTAATCTTGCCTGCTCCAGCATCTCAGGAGAATAGTCAATGCCTATAAAATTATGCAATATTCCTTTGGAAAGTCTTTCAATGAGTTCTCCGGTTCCGCAACCCAGATCTGCAACATTGCCATTAAAAATCACTTTTTCTTTAATCATGGAATTCAGATCAAAATTGCCAAACACCTCTTTTTTCAATCGGTCCCACTGGGGTGCGATATGTCTAAAAAATCGTTTTGTTCTGTTTTGACGGATCTTGATCATTTCCCTGGATTTTTCCAGATCCCGGCGGGTAATATCTTTATGACCAAGATTTTTTTCAAGCAGTCGGATCAAGGATCTGGTTGTGTCATTTTTATCTGCAAAATAATATGTAAAGCTTCCGTCCCTGCGGGATGTTAACAGTTCTGAATCCAAAAGGATTTTCAAATGCCTGGAAACACCGGATTGTATCATATCCACAACCAGAACGATTTCATTAACATTTAGCTCATATTGCTGCAACACATACAACAACCGAAGACGGGTGTTATCAGAAAGTGCTTTAAAACATTTAATAAGTTCCATTTTAAAAAAATAACTTACCCTATAGGTTGATTTCCTGTCCAAAATCAAGGATTTGACAGTTTAAGCCCGTTTCTTCAACCTTTTTTTTAAAATCTGTGGGATCAGACTTTATGACATCAAATGTATTATAATGCATTGGAATTGCACACCTTGGTTTAACAAAATAGCAGGCCTTAACTGCATCATCAATTCCCATGGTAAAATTATCACCAATGGGAACCAGCAGATAATCTATGGAATACAATTCACCAATCAATTTCATATCCAAAAACAATCCTGTATCGCCCATATGATAAATCACTTTGTCATTTATAAAAATCAATATGCCTGTAGCTGCACCGACACACTCTTTATCCGGCGTAACAGAGCTGTGCAATGCCTGGACCAGTTTAATTTTTCCAAAATCAAATGAATGGGCCCCGCCAATATGCATGTTATGGGCTTTCACTCCTTTGGATGCAAGATAAGTGGCAAGTTCATTTTCACAAATGCATAGAGAGTCACATCTTTTTGCAATGCTCAAGGTATCACCCAGATGATCTCCATGGCCATGGGTGATCAAAATATAATCTGCCTCAACCTCGGCTGCACAAACAGGGGAAAATGGATTTCCATCCAAAAAAGGATCTATTAAAAGTCTGACACCATTATCAAGGGTTATTAAAAAACAAGAATGGGAAAAATATCTTAACTTCATACCAAAGGCCTTTATTTTACAGTTATAACGGGGCAAGGGGCATCAAGGATAACAATTTGCGCTGTAGATCCAAAAATCAATTTCCCCACTTTTGAACGGCTTCGAACACCAATGATGATTTCGTCAACATTTTTTTCCTGGGCAAACCTCACAATATCTTCTCCGGCTTCAAAACCCCGGACCAGTAGATGGGTTTGGCTCTTAACCCCAAAATCATCAAAATATGCTTTTGCCTGGCCAAGATTTTTTTCAGCATCAACAAATTCCTGCCCTTCTGTTTTATCTCCGCCTACCATAGAGGTTACAATCAGGATTTCACCATTAAAGGCCTTTGCATGCTTAACCGCTATATCCATCAAATCCTTACCAACATCGGTTCCCTTGTATCCTACCAAAATCTTCATTGTTAACACCTCTTAATTAATTATCACCAAACCACTTATTAATTAACGATCCTTGTCGATAATATGATGTTTTCATCATTATTTTCAATACATTTATTAAAAAACCCAAAGAAAAAATAATATGGCTAACTCATCGCTGTCCTGGCCATATAATGATCATTGGCTATTTGACACTGTCACCCATGGTTGGGGAAGATATTTTCAGGTGCGCGATCTTACATCAAATTATTTCATGCCTTTTTTCGCATTGAAAAAAGAAGTTTTTGCAGCGTAGCTCAAATAACTTTAAAGGTCGAGGCAAAGACGGATAATGTTTTTATTGTCTTGACGTACATATTGTATTTCTTTTGCAATTTGCTTGACAAGGAATATACCAAGGCCGCCGGGACGACGTTTATCCAGACCTGCCTCAATATCCGGCTCCTCCTTGTCCAGTGGATTAAATGCCACACCATTGTCAGATATTTCTAAGATTACATTACCATCGGATGTTTCTATCGTTATATCAATGATACTGTTTTTTATTCCTTTGCAGCCATATTTAACGATGTTAAGAACAATCTCTTCAATGAGCAGATCAATCTTCAATAACTTATTTTCATTGCTATTGAAGGTTGATAATTTTTTTTTTACAAATCCCTGAATTTGATAAACTGATTCAATTTTTGGTTTGAAAGATTTTGTTTTCATTTGGTACGCCTAATTTTCAACTTAATCTGCAGCTATTTTTTCTTTTGCAGTTGTAAGATCATCGTATATATTCATAAAAACATTGAACCCCGCCATTTCTATAATTTCAAGGACATTATCACTTGCATTACATATGCAAAAATGTCCGGAATCATACACTTGCTTTGTGACCACAACCAGAACCCTGAGGCCGGCACTGCTGATGTAATTGGTATCCTTTAAATCAAGAATAATATTTTTCTCTTCCTGCTCCAACAATTCCATCAAGGAGTCTTCAAGATCATCTGAAGTTGTGGCATCAATTTTTCCTGAGACATGTACTATGGAACAATTCGCTTCTTTTTCAACGGTAATAGTAATGTTCATTAGGCTAACTCCTCTGTAATCTTTAAGAATTAATATCTAAGATATAGTAATTTTTGAAGAGAATCAACATCTCTGTTTTTTATTAATCAGGGCAAGCAATGATTGCCTTTCCTGGGCCGCTGGTATATTAAATTTCTATAGCATTGACACAGAAAATTATATATATTAAGTAAAATGATTCATAACACTTTTAATCATGCGGTTTAATTAGGATTAAAAAATGAGCCAAATAAACAAAATATCTATATTCGCGCGGAATGGTCTCTTGATTGTCACATTTTTATTAATCGCTTCCTGTGGAGGCAAAGAACCCCGCCCAGAGCCAGAATGGGTATATAAACCCCAAAGCATTGAAATCTCGTATCAGGCCGATGTTATGCTCAAT
The DNA here is from genome assembly GCA_964457495.1 of uncultured Desulfobacula sp. Lineage (GTDB taxonomy): Bacteria > Desulfobacterota > Desulfobacteria > Desulfobacterales > Desulfobacteraceae > Desulfobacula. The sequence continues at coordinate 53,733 of CAYWGN010000001.1, read as the reverse complement.
GAATTTAAAGGTTCTTCCCATGCGCTCCAGGTGGTTATTTATCAGGTTGACAATGTAAATAAATTTGTTGAGTTGTCAGAATATAAGGACGGCCTTAAAAAATTATTAAAAGCCCAGAACTTTGATTCAAGTGTACAGGCTGTAAAAAAAATATTTATTGATCCGGGAGAATCAAACAAGCTGGTATTTGACCGGGCGGAAAAAAGTCAATGGGTGGGCATTGTCGCCGGTTACTTTGATCTTGATCCGGGAAGGTCGATCTGCTTTTTTGAGATTCCCCATAAAATTGAAAAAAAAGGCATGATTTTTTTTAAAAAAGAAGTGGCAGTCATATCAGATTTTAAATTAACCCTGATGTTAAAAGAGCATGAAATAAAAGGGATAATATTGGATGAATAAACCTGAAAAACCGATATTATGGCACCAGGGGCTTTTTTTACAGCCCCACCATTTTCAGCAGAATGAGACTTTTTTAAAATCTTTATTAACACCCCATAATAAATATCATACGCCATTTTTCTGGGGGTGCAGCCAAATTATTATTCAGGATGCTTCACTTTCCCAACGGTTAATCGAGATAGAAAAATGCGAACTCATTTTTCAGGACGGCACCTGGGTGAAATTCCCTGAAAATGCAGTGATTCAGCACCGATCATTTGAGAAATTATCTTTTGACGTTGAAGGAGATAAACCTGTTACAGTCTATCTGGGAATTAGAAAATGGAATGACTTTGACAAAAATGTGACCTCTATTAATTCAAACGAAAGCATTGATTCTGTGGGTACCCGGTACGTTTCCTCTGTAGAGCCTGAAAGTGTAAAAGACATTCATGAAGGCGGCGATCCTGTAAATATTCGAAAAATGGATTATATTGTCAAAATTTTCTGGGATCATGAAATAGACAAATTTAATGAGTATTTAATGATTCCAGTATGCCAGCTTGAACTGAAAGATGAAAGTGTTGGATTATCAAGATCATATGTTGCACCGACATATGTTATTTCAGGTTCGGATATTCTGATGAAGATATTAAAAAATTTGCGGGAAAATATGATTTCCAGATGCAGGGTATTTGAATCCTATAAATTTTCGCAAGGACTTACCTCTGATTTTGATGCCCATTTTATGCCTCATTTGCTTGTCCTGAGCGCATTAAACCGCTCTTTGCCTCTCTTGAATCATATCATTGAGCTTGAGGATTTTCACCCCCATGCAGTTTATGGGGTTTTAAGGCAGATTATTGGAGACTTAAGTACATTTACTGATCGAATAAATGCCCTTGGACAGCTCAAGGATGGAACCTTTCTGCTACCGGAATATAATCATGAACAGATTTTTAATTGTTTTAATGAAGCCCAGATATTACTTGGAGAACTATTAAAAGGAATTTCCATTGGTGGAGAGAGTATTTTCAGCATGACAAGGGAAAATAACTATTTTACTGCCCGACTCCCTGCTGAAGAATTCAGGGATTCCTACATGTATTTCCTTGTGTTAAAAAGTACGGCAGACTCTAAACAAATTATCAATGATATGCACAATATAATAAAAATTGGAACTCCAAAAAACATTGATAACATGATTGCAAGAGCTCTTCCGGGTGTCACTGTCAAACATCGGCTGGTGCCTCCGCCAGGGATGCCTAAACGTTCCGGCTCATACTATTTTAGAATCGATTCAAAACATCATTTATGGGAAGAGATAAAGCATTCAGGAGACATTTCTCTTTTTTGGGACAATGCGCCTGAGGATACGTCAATTGAAATTGTGATTTCACAAATATGAAAGTGAGTTGATACATGAAAATTTCAGCTGTTGATTGTGTTACAGAATTGCTGGCATACACGTATCATTTAGTTGACCAATTGCAAACCCATCCAATAGAGTATGACCAGGTTTCCAGCAATTATCAACAACTGATCCAGCGTGCAAAAATGCGTGCAAAATCAGCTGGAATCCCTATAAAAAAATTTGATCAGGCTTTATTTGCCATATTTGCATGGATCGATGAAACCATCCTTGAAACAGGCTGGCAACAAAAAAATGAGTGGATTAAAAATTCACTGCAAAAACAATTTTTTAACACCACCAGTGCCGGAACCCAGTTTTTCACCAGGATTGAAAAGTTGGGGTCAGAGGATAAAGATATCTTAGAAGTTTATGATTATTGCCTTGCATCCGGTTTTAAAGGTCGCCTGCATGAGCCCTATCAGAAGGAAAAACTTAACGCCATCAAAATAGAAACCCGGCAAAAACTGACAGACGGTAAGGATTTTGATGTGCCTGAGATTCTTTTTCCCGAGGCTGGTGATATTGTTTTCAGCAAGCGGTTGAAACGGAAAAAGTGGAAAGGCTTGTCCAGTTTCTCATCTGTTTTTGTTCTATTACCCATTTTGGTGTTTTTAATGCTTTACTATTTTTTTAACGAACGATTGATTCAAATGGTTAATGACTATGGCTTTTTGTTATAATAAATAATTTGTTTAAATTGCGAACGTTTACAAAAAAATGAAAAAAATTCTTAAATTCTTATTGTATTGTTTTCTTATTGTACTTTTCCTGTTGTTTTTATTTGGAATCGGTTACTGGGCTCTGGTGATTAAAGGATGGCCCTGGTGGATTTCCGCAGTGCTGGTTGCATCCTGTATGGGAATTTTATTTGGGTATTTTGCCATAAAAAAGCTGCTCATACGTAGAAACGAAAAAAAGTTCGTTCAAACGGTTATCAATCAAGAAGAAGCTTTTTCTGAAAAAACAGTTGATAAAGAATCATACAACCATGGAGAAGCAGAAAATCAGTGGAAAGACTCCATTGCCAAACTTAAAAAATCCCATTTAAGAAAATATGGCAACCCGCTATATGTTCTGCCCTGGTATATTATTATGGGTGAATCCCGGTCAGGGAAAACATCTGCCATAAAAAATTCAAATTTGAGTTCAGCCCTGACAGATGTCAGTCCGGCTACTATCATTTCCGGTACGAAAAACTGTGACTGGTGGTTTCTAGAACAGGCAATAGTGCTGGATACTGCCGGGCGATATACTATTCCCATTGAAGAAGACAAGGATAAAAAAGAATGGCAGGAGTTTCTTACCCTTTTATCAAAATATAGAAAAAAGGAGCCCATAAACGGTGTCATCGTTACCGTGGCAAGTGATGCACTTTTAAATGAAGATGCCACCCAATTGAGTGATAAAGCAAAGAGCATCCGACAGCGCATTAATCAGATGATGCGAATCCTGGGAGCTAAATTTCCTGTTTACCTGCTGGTTACAAAAATGGATTTAGTAAATGGATTTACAGATTTTTGTGACCACATACCAGATCAAAGAAGCGGTCAGGTCATGGGATATGCCAATACAGCAGATCAAACGGATGGCATGAAGGTCTTAGAACAATGTATGGCAACGGTTTTCAAGCAGATAAGAAACCTTCGGTCCATTTTTATCCATAACCGGATCAACAATTTTGCCATTTCCTTTTCCAATGAATTTATGAACTTAAAACCTGGCCTGGAATCCTATGTTCAGTCTCTATTTGGGGATGATATTTACCAGGCAACCCCACTTTTTCGAGGGATCTATTTTTCCAGTGCCTGCAGAAAAGGACAACCCGGGTCAGAATTTTTAGAGACCACGGGCATCACATATAGTAATGAAGTATCTGTGGATAAAAACAAGGGATTTTTTCTAAGAAGTTTTTTCAGTGCCATTTTACCCAAAGACAGAAATATTTTTTCGCCGTTGTCTGAATTTATCATGTGGAGAAAAACAACACTCACCCTTGGTATTTTTTCACTTATGTTGATCTGCCTGGCCATGAGCGGGGTTATGGCATTTTCTTATTTTAATAATGTAAGGGCGCTAAACAGTTTTGACCCCGGTTTTTTTAAAACCCAATCCATGGTATCCAATACAGCTGAAACAATTCTTCTTCTTGACAGGCAAAGATTTGAAATCGAAAAACTTCAAACCAGTAATGATAACTGGATACTTCCCAGGCTGGGCCTGAATCAGAGTCTTGCGCTTGAAAAAAACTTAAAACAAAAATTTGTTAATGATGCCGAAAAAAATGTTGTAGACCTAATGGATGATCTTTTTTTTGAAAAAATCAAAACCACCAACTCCATGACGTCTGATGAAGATATTGTTGAAAGAGCTGTTTATACGATTCAAAGAATTACTATTCTGAAAAAGGCGATTCAGAATGATTCTTTTCCCGATAAAAAAGAATTTGAAAAAACTATCCGCAACTTATTCCCCTCTCTTGATCCCGGCATACCAAAAGCTGTTGCCTCAAAATTTGTCAATATTTATTATTCCTACCTAACCTGGAATGATGATCATTCTTACTTTGTTAGAAAGCTTGAGGTATTTCAAAAAACCTTGTCACAAATTGCTGTTAACAGCGACAGTTTTAACTGGCTTTTGAGCCGTCTGGTGTGTTTAACCCCTGATATTGATATTTTTACTTTTTTAAAAGGGTATCAAATTAATCAGTCCAAACTGGACTCAAAAGCACATGTTAATGGGGCTTTTACCCGTACTGGAAGACAAGAGATAAGTCAGTTCATTCAGATGATTCAAAAGGCCTTTGCCAGCCAGGATGATTTTTTGCAAATGGAGAACGATTTCTGGGCATGGTATGCAAAGGAATTTTACCGGGCATGGTTTGATTTCGCTTCAGTGTTTCCTCACGGCAGAAACTGGAAATCCCTGATTGATAACTGGACAGATTTAGGGACCTTAATGACCACTGATCAGAATCCTTATTTTATGCTTATGGCAAAGATGGGAGATGAGTTTGAATGGATCAAATCCCAGATTGATCTTGAACCTGCCTGGGCAGGAACAGTTGTAACACTCAAAGAGATCAAATATCTGGCTCAAACCGAGGTGAAAAAAAAAGAGGGGTCATTCATGGCCAAACTTTCCCTCACAAAGGAAAAAATTTCAGAAAAATTAGGAAAATCATCAGAAAAAATTTATAAAACCATTAACAAGAATCATGCAGCCGATCTTGAATATAAATTGAAATTTGCCGAAGTGTGGAATGAGTATACCAACAGCCTTAAAACCATAGCTTCGGCAACATCGTATAGTGAAAAAGGCTTTCATATGTTTGCAGATTTTTTCAAAGCTTTGTCTGATCCGTCTAAGCAGCAGGAGCCTTTCAACCTGACCTATGATAATTTATTAAAATTAAATTCTTTTTTAATACAGAATGACGTATCCCCCGTTGTCCAGAATTTGATAAAGGGACCTTTTGATTTTCTTGCTGAATATGGCATTCATCAAAGTGTGAAATATTTACAGGATAAATGGGAAGAGATTGTTTTAAGTGCCGCCTATAGTATTGACCCGGATAAATATTATTCCATCATGTTTGATAAGAGTACTGGTGTCATCTGGCAATTTATCAATGAAGAGGCATCTGCCTTTATTGGTCAGAACAAAACCGGTTTTTCATCCAAAACTGCATTTGGTCTTAATCTTCCTTTCAACAACCGATTTTTTAAATTATTAAATAAAGGAGAGCAGCTTACCCTGGAGCAGCAGGATGAATACATAGTTTCAATCACAACTCTGCCCATAAGAGTAAACAATGAGGCCAGGATAAGACCCTATTCAAATACCCTGATGATGGAATGTGCCGATGAAAAGACACAGCTTGTCAATACCAATTTTCCTGAGACACAAAAATTTACCTGGCGGCCGGGAACCTGTGGTGATGTTGTTTTGGAAATACAATTCGGAGACTCATTACTGCAAAAAAAATATAAGGGTCGGTTAGGCTTTGCCCAGTTTTTGTCGGACTTTCAAGACGGCACAAAAATATTCAATGTTACTGATTTCCCTGAGCATGCCGGATATTTAACTAATAATAATGTAACTGACATAACAGTTTCATATGAGGTCAATGACATTGAACCGGTATTGAATTTTCTGGATCGGCGGCCCCCGGTCATTCCGGATTTCATATTCAAGGATTACAAGAAGAAAGGCGGCAAATATCCCCTCGTGGAAAAACCCGTAAAAGAAGCACCCCTGATTAAAAAACAGAAACCGGAAATCAGGTTGAAAGATCAATACACCCTTTCTATGAAAACACTTCCCATGGAAGTGAATGCATCTGCAAAGGTGAAACCTATTGCAAGTATTATATGGATGCAATGCAAAGATACAGTCATTCGTTTTGAAAACAATAACTATCCTGAATCCATGAAATTTAACTGGGAACCTGCAAACTGCGGCAAGGTGGTGTTGACCATACAATTTCCTGAAATCAGCCTGTTGAAAGAATATCAAACCTTTTTTGAGTTTGTAAAAGATTTCAACTATGATTCCAGAACTTTTATCAGTGACGAATTTCCTGAACAAAGAGAAGCACTGATGGAAAAAGACATTTCAGCAATAACGCTTTCCTATGAATTCACAGGTGATCTTCCTTTATTGGACAGAGTTGATATTAAAAAAACAGAAAATACCAATGAAAATTCTGTTCCAAAATTCGATAACACCCAGGTCCCGCAGGTTAAAGACGAAGTTCAAGATGAGGTTAATGCGCAACGGATTAAATCATCATCTGAAAAAAAGGTTCCTGATAATAATTCTATACAGGCAGAAGACTGGATACTCAAGCAGGAAACAGGCCATTATACCCTTCATATCATGATAGGGGCTCAAAAAGAAAAATTAATTGGATTTGCGAAGAAAAACAGTCTGGTTATGAATGCTGCTATTTATGAAAGTCAATTAAACGGTCAAAAAACATATAACCTGATTTTTGGATCATTTGCTACTTTTCAAAGCGCTCAAAAATCATTGGAAGAATTATCTGATTCTGCTTCCAGATATTCTCCCTGGATCAGGAAGTTTGCTTCCATAAATAAGGAAATCAAATAAGAGTATCCATTATGGAGATTATTAATTTAGGAAATACCCCGATATCGGAAGATGCCCCTGCCGGAAAAGATGTGAAATATGAGCCGAGTTTTGAATCTCTTTCACAGGAAATTGCCAAGCTGAGCTCTCCTTCCGTCAGTTCCGGCATTAATTGGGATACAGTGATTAATCTGTCCGTCCAAATCCTTGAAAAAGAATCAAAACATCTACAGGTGGTAAGCTATCTGAATTATGGTCTGATGAAAACACAGGGTCTGGAAGGCCTAGGCCAGGGCATCCATGTTTTGAAAGAGCTTCTGGAAAATTACTGGGAAACCATGTTCCCTCCCAAAAAACGAATGAAGGGCAGAAGAGGTATCATTGCCTGGTGGTCAGAAAAAACAATTGAGTTTATATCGAGTGTGGATCCGGTTATCTGGAAAAAAGAAAAACGGGACACCCTTATTGACGATGTGAATTTTATTGATAAATTTTTAGAGGAATCCATGGAAGATGCCCCTCTTTTGATTCCCCTGATAAAAAGGATTAAGGAGACTATTTCTGAAGAAGAAACCATTGAAGCCCAGGAGAAAACAGCACAAGAGACAGGAGCAGACCCGTCAAAAGGACAGCCGGCTACAAAAAAAATGATTGCTGAACCGCTGTTGGATTCTGACACTGATGCCTCGGCCATGGTTGGGCAGGGATTAAGTATTCTTGGCAAATCAATATCCGGTCTGAAAAAAAAAAATATGTATCAGCCTTTACCCTATCGGTTGAGCAGAATTGCAGCATGGGCAACCCTGGATAAACTGCCTGTAGCAACTGGTGGAAAAACAATGATTCCCCCGCCGGATGGCCAGATTATATCCTCAATAACAGGGCTGTATGATTCAGGCAATTGGGAGGCTCTGGTTGATTCATGCGAAGGGAGGATCAAACAATTTCTTTTCTGGCTGGATTTGAGCAGATATGTAGCCGAAAGTATGGAACAGATGAATCATCCTGATGTTACCCGGGTTATTGAGTCTGAAACAGCATTATTTGTTCAAACACTGAAAGGAATTGAAAAGCTGTCATTTTCCGATGGAACACCCTTTGCCGATGCTGCAACCCTTGAATGGATCAAGCAACTGAACTCCAAAGATGCGGGCACAAATACTGGTGATACAGGAGGGGCTGACGGCATCAATCAAATCATTTCACAGCAAATGAGTGCTGCACAACAATTGATCAAAGAAAAACAACTGGACAAAGCCCTTATGCTTTTTCAAGAACATCTGTCAAAAGCCAAATCAGAACGGGAACGATTTTTGTGGAAAACAGGACTGTGCCAGTTATTGATCAGTTCAAAACAGCTGAAAATAGCAACATCATATATTGATGATATTTTAGAAAATATTAATAAATTTAATTTGGAAACATGGGAACCTGAAAATGCCATTAATGCCTTGTCTCTGGTTTTAACAGGTCTCCGGCTTCAAAAAAAAGATCAGCATGAACAATTGATTGAAACAATCATTAAAAGGATTTCAATGCTTGATCCGGTAAAGGCTTTACAAATTGTTTGATTTTTATAAACCAGTAATTTTTATAAACCAGTAACAAGGAGGTAATCTATGGCTAAAGAAGCGTCAGTAGCACCAAAGGAGAGGGTTAATATTACTTACAAACCTGCCACGGGAGATGCAAAGGAAGAAGTGGAGCTTCCTTTGAAAGTTCTGGTTATGGGGGATTTTACCATGGCAGAAGATGAAACGCCTATTGAAGATAGAAAAGCAATTAATATTGATAAAGATAATTTTAACGATGTCCTGGATTCCTACAATATTTCATTGGATGCGGTTGTCGATAATAAACTTTCAGCTGAGCCTGATGAACAGATGGCTGTTAAACTGAATTTTAACAGTCTTAAGGATTTCGATCCTGATGCCATTGTTGATAAAGTTCCTGAATTAAAAAAACTGGTGGATTTGAGAAATGCACTTAAGGCGGTTAAAGGTCCTTTAGGGAATGTTCCTGAATTCAAGAAAAAATTGAATGAGCTTGTTAAGGATGACGGTGCAAAAGAAAGAATTCTAAAAGAACTAGGCGTTGATGAATAAAGGAGATTTAATAATGGCAGAACAAGAAAAGAAAATAGAGGGACAAGAAGAGGTGTCCACAACTGAGGGGCTCTCTCTTCTGGATGAAATTGTTCAGGCAACACGCCTGAAACCGGATCAGGAAGGTTACGAGACAACAAAACAGGGCGTTCAGGCGTTTCTTGACGAGCTTCTCAAACCGGAACGTGCAGGCATAAAAATAAGCAAAGACCTGATTGATGAAATGATTTCCAGCATTGATTCAAAACTGAGCCTTCAAATGAATGCCATCCTTCACAACAAGGATTTTCAAAAAATTGAATCCTCCTGGCGCTCACTTAAATATCTGGTGGATCATACGAATTTCAGGGAAAATACCAAAATTGAAATTTTAAATGCTTCAAAACAGGACCTATTGGATGATTTTGAGGATGCCCCTGAAATTACAAAATCAGGTCTTTACCAGACTGCTTATACGGCTGAATACGGACAGTTTGGTGGGCAACCCTATGGCTTGATGGTGGGGAATTATGAATTCGGACCCGGACCCCAGGATATTGCTCTGCTTCAGGACATTGCAAGCGTATCAACCATGTCCCATGCGCCGTTTATTTCTGCCGCAGGCTCGGAGTTTTTCGGTCTTGACAGTTTTGAAGGGCTTCCAAACCTAAAAGATCTCAACTCAATATTTGAAGGCCCTCAATACGCCAAATGGCAATCTTTTCGCGAATCGGAAGATTCAAGAAACATCGGGCTTACCGTCCCACATTTCCTGCTGCGGCTTCCCTATGGTCAGGACACGGTTCCAGCCAAGAGTTTTGATTTTGCAGAAGATGTTACAGCAGGTAACAATGATTTCCTCTGGGGCAATGCCGCATTTACGTTTGCATCCAGAATGACCGAAAGTTTTGCCAAATTTCGCTGGTGCGCCAATATTATCGGTCCCCAGGGTGGTGGAGCTGTTGAAGATCTTCCTCTTTATCAATATGAATCAATGGGGGGAATTGAAACAAAAATACCCACAGAAGTCATGCTCTCAGAAAGGAGAGAATTTGAGCTGGCTGAGGAAGGCTTTATCGGCCTTACCATGAGAAAAGGCAGTGATAATGCAGCATTCTTTTCCGGAAATTCGGTACAGAAACCAAAAAATTTCGGCAATTCTGCAGAAGGAAAAGCTGCCGAACTCAATTACAAATTGGGAACCCAGCTTCCTTATAATTTTGTTGTGGGCAGGCTGGCACATTACATGAAAGTTATTCAACGAGAAAATATCGGTACCTGGAAAGACAGAGGGGAACTTGAAAATGAGTTAAATAACTGGATCCGGCAATATGTTTCCGACCAGGAAACACCAGGACCTGGTGTAAGAAGCAGACGGCCGTTAAGAAAGGCACAGATAGAAGTGTCAGATGTTGAGGGAGAACCTGGATGGTTCATGTGTTCTATGAAAGTCCAGCCTCATTTCAAATATATGGGGGCATCTTTCACACTATCTCTTGTTGGAAAACTTGATAAATCATAACTTTTAATCAAAGGAGAAAAAAATCATGGCAATGACATCGTATATAAAGATAACTGGGAAAACACAAGGTGAATTAAAGGGAGATTGTGAAGTAGAAGGAAAAGAAGACCTAATTGTAGTTTACAGCATTGATCACAAAGTAGACATACCAATAAACCCTCAGTCAGGGCTACCGGTCGGGCAACGTATTCATAGACCTTTCGAGATAGTCAAACATAAGGATCCTAGTTCACCGCTATTATTTCAGGCATGCTGCACAGGTGAACATGTTGATACTGAGCACAACTTCTATCGTATCAACTCTGAGGGAAAAGAGGAACTTTATTATATCATAACACTGACGGATGCCATTATAGTCGAGATGCAGGAGTACAATCCTTTGAATTTTGTTGTGGGTAATGAACCTTATAAAGATATGGAATCCGTAAAGTTTACTTATTCAAAGATTTCCTGGAGGCATGAAATTGCAGGCACTGAATCCGAGGATGACTTTTTAAAACCCGCTTAATAAAAATTCACGGGTTTATAAATAACAAATGCAACTTTTCAGATAGACAGGCTGTGAGGCTTTAGACTATAAGGGAAGATCCAACGCGATCAAGTGAAACTCAGGGCGTTTGAACTGTTTGTCAAAATGACATATTGATATACAGGATAAAACCAGTTAGGCCTGGACAGGCGTTTGGGGTAGTTAGATGAACCGAATACCTCTTTAATGGGAGTTGAAAATGGCGGGGGTATAAAAACGTCCGGGCTGCACTATTACGGTTCATGCGCAATGTCTAACAGCCTTCAGCCTAAACATCTGGAGTTGTTACTAACAAATAAGGTATCCTTGCATGTATGAACTCACTCTGCTTGAACGTATTGATGCCCTTGAATCAACCGGGGAAGAAGAGATTCAGGAGAACCCCGTTGAAATCGAAATGCGTTCAATCATGACCCACTTGAAAAAATTACTGAATACGAATATGGGAAGTGTTCAGATTGCTGATGATTACGGCATGCCGGACATGACTGTTTTTGCCGGCGGTGGTCTGTCAGAAACTATTAAAAATATTGAAAAAGCTGTTCTGACTGCTGTAAAAAAATACGAGAAGCGATTATCAAAGATAAAAGTAAAAATTGAATCTGATAAAAAAAATGTTTTAACGATTCATTTCAGCCTCGAAGGGGTTCTTGCAAGACAGGAAAATGTTCCGATATTTTTTGAAACATCTGTCCGGCCAGGGGGCAAGATAAGTATAAATAGACAGGGAAACAGAATTGTTTAATAAATATTATCAAAATGAGCTGCATAAATTAAGGAAACTTGCCAAAGAATTTTCCCAGGCACATCCTGCCGCGGCTCCCATGCTGGCCAGTGAATCCGTCGATCCGGATGTCGAACGACTCCTCGAAGGAACTGCATTTTTAACAGGTCACCTTCAGCATAAGATTGATGATGATTTCCCTGAAATTATCCACGGATTAATGGATATTGTCTATCCCCACTATCTGAGACCGGTTCCCTGTACATCCATTATATCGTTTACACCCAAACCATCACTCATTGAAACAATCAAGGTGCCTTTGGGAACCTATTTGTCTTCAAAAGAAAAGGACGGCATAAAATGCATGTTTCAGACCTGTTTTGATATTGATGTCCATCCCCTGAAAATTGTATCAGCCAAAAGTCTAGCCAGGGAAAGGGAATATAAAATATCCCTTTCCTTTCAACTTGCAGGAATTTCTCTGCCCCAGTGGAATCCGGACAAACTGTCCTTTTTTCTTTCCGGCTCATATGCAAAAACATCTAATATTTTTGCGTGTTTTACACAATTTGTTTCCAAAATTAAAATTGTTACACCAAACAATCCGGAAGCTTATATCCTGCCTGAAAATGATTTTAAATCTCTTGGTTTTGAAAAAGCCAATTCTCTTTTTTCTTATCCGGCTCAATCTTTTTCCGGATTTTCCCTTTTACAGGAATATTTTATTTTTCCCCAGAAATTTTTATTTTTTGAATTATCCGGTTTAAAGAACTGGAAAAATAAACCAGAGGGAAATCAGTTTGACATTGTATTTGAATTCAAGGAGCCTTCCTTTGATCTTCCAAATGTATCGCCGGATAATTTTTCTTTATTTTCAGTCCCAATAATTAATATTTTCCCTTTTGAAGCCGAGCCCGTTGTGATGGATCACACAAAGGAAAAAATCAAGGTCCGGCCATCATCCAAGACCGGGAAAGGATACCAGATATACAGTGTCGACAAAGTCACGGGGTTCGTCCAGGGAAGTGTCAAGCCCATTGACTACAGTCCCATGGATTATTTTTCTTTTGATACCCAGGACCAATCCTTTTTTAAGGCAATCCGGCAACTTTCTCCTATTACCAATACCTATGAAGTTTACCTGAACCTGACCTATGCAAGTCAGAAAAGCGAATATAAACAGGAAACCTTAACCGTGGATCTGACCTGTACAAATGGTTCCGTACCTGAACAGCTCATGCCGGGCGATATCTGTGAACACACCTTTAATTCACCAGAGCTATTGCATTTTACTAATATTACCATGCCGACTACAAATGTCGAGCCCCCCCTGGAAGGTGATACGCTTTGGCGGCTTCTGTCACATATGTCTTTAAACCTGCTTTCCCTGAAAGATGCGCCAAGTTTTAGAAAAATCCTTCAATTGTATATTTCACAGAACAGTCGGGACAAGGGAATGGTTGCCACAAATCTTAAACGGATACAGGGTATTCTGGATTTTAAGATTAAGAATGAGGACCGGCTGATCCGGGGAATGGTTGTCAGAGGGGAAAAGATCACCATTTCCCTTAGCAAGGATGCCTTTGCATCCTTAGGAGATGTTGTAGTATTCGGGGCTGTAATTGATGAATTTTTCAGCCGGTACAGCAGTATTAACAATTATACGCGATTGATTATTAATGAAACCATTTCAGGAGAATCTTTTTCATGGCTGCCGAGGATCGGGAACATAAGTTTGAAATAACTGAAAAACTGATCGCAAAGAGTTCTTCATTTTCCTTTGCCCAGGCAGTCCGGCTTTTATTGCATCATGTTTCCTTAAACGGAAAAAATGATTTCAGCAGAAATGATTTTTTAGACAACCATATACGAATCAGACCGGAACTCTCATTAAGATTTCCGGGAACAGATATTACACAAATAGAAAAAATCGGGGATGAACCGATACAATACCTGATTACAGCCACTTTCCTTGGACTGTATGGAACATCCTCTCCTCTCCCGACTTTTTACACTGAAGATCTTATTGAAGAGTTTAACAATGAAAAATCAATAAAGCGTGACTTTATTGATATCTTAAATTATTCAATTTATCCGATATTTTTTAAAATATGGAGTAAATACAGACTATTTTATAAAATATGTGAAGAAAATGATGAAACCGTCATCAATATGATTTATTGTCTGCTTGGTCTTGAAAACAAGCAGTTGCGGGAGCAGATATACAATACTGAAAAATATTTCAGATATGCAGGACTCACAATTCAGTTCCCAAGATCTGCAGAGGGGCTTATATCCATCATTGAAGACTGTTTTAATCTGAAAAACCAGATACAGATTAACCAATGCGTTTTAAGAAAAGTATCCATTCCGGATGATCAGCATTCTTTGTTAGGCATATCATCCTGCACACTGGGAGAAGATTCTGTCATAGGGGATGTGATCAATGATATCACAGGAAAGTTTCAGATGGTGATTACGGAAGCCAATGCCGATATCCTTCATTTGTTTCTTCCGGATCAACAGCTGTTCCTGGAATTAAAACAAATGGTGGACTTTTATGTGAATCAGCCCCTTGAGTGGGAACTGGTTGTTGAACTTGAAGGTAAAAATATTGAAACGGCACAGCCTGGCAATAAAAAATGGTCAAATTTAGGGTGGAATACATGGCTTGTTTCTGAAAACAACATGCCTGACAAGGTGGACCCGATATTTTCAGCCATATAAAAAACTAAATCCAATATAAATAAGGGAGGGTGACAATGGTAAATGTCGACACAAAATCTTTACTTCTCCATTTAAATGATTTTTGTACAAACACCTTGCATACGGGTGCTGGATTATGCGTTTCCAGAACACATTATGAGGTTTCGGTTGAACATTTTATTCTAAAACTGCTTGAGGATTCCAGATCTGATCTTTCAATGATATTTCAGCAATTTGAAATTGAACCCGGTGCTGTACAAAAAAAAATTGAAGTCGCACTAGAAGAATTTAAAACAGGAAATTCCGGCAAACCTGTTTTCTCACCAAGACTTCTTGATCTTTTCCAGGATGGCTGGATGATTGCTTCCATTGAACTTGAAGAAAGAAAAATCAGGTCTGGTGCCATTTTGCTGGCTCTTTTATCCAGACCGCTTTCCTATATAAGTGGAAACTATGCAGATATTTTAAAAAAAATAAATAAGGACACTTTGCTGGAACAATTCTGGGGCATTACCAAAGGGTCGGCTGAAACCCTGTCCACAAAAGAGAAAGTTGCTGCAGGGGCGGCTGCCTCTCCTTCCAGGGGAGGTGAAAGTTTTATTGCCCGCTTTTGCAATAATTTCACAGAAAAAGCTGAACAGGGAGGGATTGATCCTGTTTTTGGAAGGGATGAAGAGATCCGTCAGATGATTGATGTTCTTGCAAGGCGAAGAAAAAACAATCCTATTTGTGTTGGAGAGCCAGGCGTTGGGAAAACAGCTGTGGTTGAAGGACTTGCCTTGAGAATTGTCCAGGATGATATTCCTGATGTGCTGAAAAATGTAACCCTGCTTGAACTTGATATGGGACTTTTGGAAGCCGGGGCAGGCATGAAAGGAGAATTTGAAAACAGGCTCAAAGGAGTGATCAATGAAATAAAGTCCTCTGAAACCCCTATTATTTTATTTATTGACGAAGCCCATACCCTTATAGGGGCTGGTGGAAGCGCAGGTGGAGGGGATGCTGCCAATCTTTTAAAACCAGCGCTGGCAAGGGGTGAATTGCGTACTGTTGCTGCCACCACATGGGGTGAATATAAAAAATATTTTGAAAAAGACCCGGCACTGGCAAGAAGATTTCAGCCCATAAAGCTTGAAGAACCAAGTGTAAAAGACACAGAACTGATCTTAAGGGGATTAAAGCCTGGATATGAAGATGCCCATAAAGTCATCATAACAGAAGGTGCTGTAAAAGCTGCTGCTGAATTTTCCGACCGTTATATTACCGGAAGATTTCTTCCTGACAAGGCAATTGATCTTTTGGACACAGGATGTGCCAGGGTAAAAATAAATCTGTCAACCAAACCGCCTGCTCTTGAGGATAAGGAAAGGTCAATCCAGGCTTTTGAGAGAACCAAATCCGCCATGGAACGTGACCGGGACAATAATATGGAAATTGACCCTGATGAGTATGATTCAATAGTAAATTCTATTGCAGAAATGGAATCCCGGGCAATTGAAATCAGACAAAGCTGGGAAAAAGAAAAAGAGGCTGCTCAGATCGTGCTTGACTTGAGAAAAACATTGCAGGAGTCTGACAAAAATGATCTTGAAACCGTAGAAGATCTTAAAACCCGATTGAATGATGCAGATAAAGCGCTGACCCAAACTCAGGGGGATAACCCTTTGATGCAGCTTGAAGTAAATCCGGATGTTATTGCCCAGGTTGTTTCTGACTGGACTGGGGTTCCTTTGGGGAAAATGGTGCAGGATGAGGCAGAAAGCATCCTCAACCTGGAACATCTGCTTAACAACCGTGTTAAGGGTCAGGATCATGCACTTGCTGCTATTTCAGAAGTTATCAGAGCTTCCAAATCAGGGATAAAAAATCCAAATCAGCCCATTGGGGTATTTCTTCTGGCAGGTCCCAGTGGTGTAGGAAAAACTGAAACCGGCCTTGCCATAGCAGAGATTCTTTTTGGCAGTGAAAAAAACAGTGTGACCATCAATATGAGTGAATTCCAGGAAAGCCATACGGTAAGCCGTCTTATCGGATCTCCTCCCGGTTATGTCGGATATGGGGAAGGCGGCATGTTAACAGAAGCCGTAAGGCAAAAACCCTATTCTGTTGTTCTTCTGGATGAAGTGGAAAAAGCTCACCCGGATATATCAAATCTGTTTTACCAGGTTTTTGATAAAGGTATTCTGACAGATGGTGAAGGCAAAGAGATCAATTTTAAAAATACTGTCATCATACTTACCAGTAATCTTGCAACGGATATTATCCAGGAGATGACGGCAGATGAAGAAGAAATTTCAATTGATGCGGTAACGGCTGCCATCAGACCGATGTTATCAGAATATTTTAAACCTGCACTTCTTGCAAGAATGAATGTTCTTCCGTTTATCAGCCTGAGACCTGACGCAATGGCCCTTATTGTTAAATTAAAATTGAATGCGGTTAAGAAAACCCTGCTGGATAATAATAAAATTGTATTTAATTATTCTGACAAGGTTATGGAACAGATAACTGCAAGATGTACTGAAGTTGAAACAGGAGCCAGGAACATTGATTACATCTTAAATGCCAACATTTTCCCAAGGATTTCAAGGGAGCTTTTATCAAAAATGAGTTCAGGTGACATGCCTTCAGAAATCCTTCTTGATCTGGATGAAAGTGATGAATTTTCAATAGAATTCACTGAATAATTTTTAAAACAAAAAGGATAGCCAAAAGGAGTTATTGATGCAAAAAAAAATATGGATTACATCAATGTCCAGGGAAGAAAAGCAGATTACAGGTCTGCTTAACCTTGCTAAAAAATACGGGCTTGCGCCTGACGGGCATTTCTGGGTGGATGACCTGCAAAAAATGGCGTGGCAGTCGCCATTGGAAAACCTTATTGCAAAGGATACAGCCCTTTGGGTTATATCCTGCACACAAAAAGATCTTGAATCAGAATCTGTAAGATATGGATTGTCACTTCTTTGCCTTTCATTACAGCATATAAAGGGGATTGGGTTTCCGATACTATTTGTCTGCCCGGATGAATCATTAAAGATAGAAGATCTGCCAACTCCATTCAGGGGATGTGACATCATCAAATCAGATAATAAATCTCTGGCTGCCAAGATGACAGCAAAGGCAAACACACCGGTTAAAAAAATCCCCACTGAATACAGAATAAATATCCATGCCAACCAGGGCTATGGCATCTGGTTTGAATTCGGCCCTGCAAAGGGGGCAAAGTGGGATGGTGTGCTGGCAGGCGGCCTGACATCTGAGGCAAATGCCCATGGCGTGGGACCCAAAGGTTCCATTCCCTTGAAAACAGTTCTGGAATATCAAATGCAGGGGCTCAAACTGAAATCAGGCACAGATGACTACACAGCCTGGGCTGTAAAAAATTCAATTGATGAAAATCAATCCTATTATGTAAGATATACAGATATTCCAGGCAATATTTTATTTGGCCAAATGCCTGATGAGAAAGATGAGGCAGATTTTCATGTATTAAAACTTGTGTGAACTGTTTTTATTTTTTAATATGAAAGCTTACAAAATTGAGAAAAAAATTCACTTTAAGAATCATAATCTATATGGGGTAAAAAAATGTCCTTATTAAATAAAATGAAATATTCTTTTATCTCCAAGGCAATGGATCAAGAAACTTTCACCGTTGTCAGTTTTAAAGGCTTTGAAGCTGTTTCCAAACCCTATGAGTTTGAGATATTGCTTGTTTCGGAAAGAAGGGATATTGACCCGTTGCTAGTTTTACAGAACCCAGCAATCTTTACCATTCACCGGGATGAAGAAGATGATGTGGATTTCAATGGTATTCTTATACAATTTGAAGAAAGCCAGGAGTTTAATGACTATCTTTTTTTCAAGGCTGTTCTTGCACCAAAACTCTTTTGGCTTTCTTTAACTCATCACAACCAGGTGTATTTGGATTTGACCATTCCTGAAATAATGGAAGATGCTTTAAAAGATGGAGGACTTAAACAAACATACGATTTTGACTTCAATCTTAATCCTAAGAATATTTACAAAAAACTTGAATATATCTGTCAATATGATGAGTCCCATTTTAATTTTGTTTCAAGATGGGCGGAAAGAGAAGGTCTCTACTACTTTTTCGAACAGACACCAAGTGGTGAAAAAGTGGTTTTTACGGACACTAAAATGGAACATAAAGATCTGTTATTAGGCAAAGATCTTATTTATGACCCCCAGTCAGGGCTTGCTTCACTTCATACAAAGGAAGTGATACATACCTTTACATGTAAACATAACCTGCTTCCCCAAAGAGTTTATTTAAAGGATTATAACTATCTTAAACCATCCCAGGCCATGGAAGGCATTGCAGATGTAGATGAAAACGGCAGGGGTGAAAACTATATTTACGGAGTGCATTTTGATTCGGTTAATGAAGGGAACAGGCTGGCTAAAATAAGGGCTGAGGCACTTTTATGCAGAAAATCAATTTTCCAGGGAGAAAGTTCAGTCCCTTTTATGGTACCGGGATATACATTTGATCTCAATGAACACTACAAGGACGTATACAACAGGAAATACCTGGTGACGGATGTTACCCATGAGGGACACCAGACAGGATATCTGATTTCAGGAATAAGCGGTGCCGTTGAAGCCAGAGATGAGGA
>CAYWGN010000001.1:16469-34539 GCA_964457495.1 uncultured Desulfobacula sp. | reverse complement strand
AGACAGGATATCTGATTTCAGGAATAAGCGGTGCCGTTGAAGCCAGAGATGAGGAGATGTTTTATTCCAACACCTTTACAGCTATTTACTCGGATGAACAGTTCCGGCCTGAGCATCTAAGTAAAAAGGCCAAAATATCAGGAACCCTCAATGCAAAAGTAGATGCTAGCGGCGAGGGAGAACATCCTGAACTGGATGAGCATGGCCGGTACAAGATTATTCTCCCCTTTGACAGAAGCGGCCGATTTGGCGGCAAGGCATCAGCATTTGTCCGCATGATGCAGCCCTCAGCAGGTCAGAACCAGGGTATGCATTTTCCGCTGCATAAAGGAACAGAGGTATTGTTAACCTTTATTGACGGCAATCCTGACAGGCCAATTATCGCCGGAGCCGTTCCCAATCCGGAAACCTCAAGCCCTGTGACCAGCGGTAACCAGACCAAATCATCCATTAAAACAGGAAAAAATCCTGTGCCTCAATCAGTCGGGGCTGCTCAACGCACGGTCGATACAACAGCCGGGATAGGGGAAGTTGACAACAATTATATTGAATTTGAAGATCAAGCACCCCAACATATTAAAGTTCATTCTCCCCAT
The DNA here is from genome assembly GCA_964457495.1 of uncultured Desulfobacula sp. Taxonomy (GTDB): domain Bacteria; phylum Desulfobacterota; class Desulfobacteria; order Desulfobacterales; family Desulfobacteraceae; genus Desulfobacula. Next base: position 33,943 of record CAYWGN010000001.1, on the reverse strand, counting down.
ACAATTGATGTGTTTGCTGGAGGAAAATATATAAAAAGAGAACTTGGACCGGCAGAAGAAAGTGCGCATGACAAGTATGAGAAAGAGGATTTGGATGATGACGGATTTGGTTCCATTAGCAGCGCTGATGCAGGAACCGCGGCTGATGAACTCATTGATTCCATAAAACAATACGCACCGAAAAATCCCCATGGATATGATGAAGTGGCCCCATTGGATGAAAGCGATGATGACCCACCATCAGATTTCCCCCAAGCTTATGAGACAACTCCGGTTCCGGAAGTTCCTGAAGATTTTAAGGTTTTTTATGAGAAAGTAAGAACAAAATCATGGGATTTCAAGCAATCCACGCCGCTGTATGATGATGCTTTGAACTTTTCTTCCAAAGGTGCAGGATATGATTCTCAAGACAAAAATCATTGGCGGTTATATCCACAACCGCAGATATATTCACAACAGCAGATATATTCACAACAGCAGATAAATTCACAACAAGGGTATCTTCTCTTTACCTTTACAGGCAAGGCCCATTTTTCCTGTCGCATTTTGGGATCAGAACATAATGGCGCGAGCGATTGCTATGTAGATATTTTTGTTAATGACGCGATCTTGGAATCAAATCAATTTGTTGACAAAAATTGGATTAATTACCCCATTGACAGAGCCAACTTTACCCCGGACACCAATACCGTGAAAATTGTTTCAACCGGAACAACATATCTGTGGATAGAAAAGGCCAATGTGACGCATTACAACAATTATTTCAACTGGGAGGAGGATGCCTGGGAAGACTGCTGGAACTATTGGATTTCAGAGAACCATAATAAGGCCAGTGACCCCATAAAAGATAGACTCAAGGGCAAATCGGAAGATGCTCTCACCGATGATCAACTGGGTGCCCCTGGATCTCCCTATACTCAGGAGCATAATGACGAACTGGATATAATTGCCAGCAATGCCTATAATAAGCCTTGGGATAAAACAACCTGGGTAGAAGACCGAAGGAAGGATTGGAAAAAGTGGGAGCCCCATGTGTTTAGGGGCCGGAAAAAGGTCGCTCATCGTGATACATTCAACATTCAGGAAGGCAATATCTATGATTTCGGGGGATACTGGAACTACAACCTTGGCAACTGCTATGTGGAAGAGCATCTGGATCAGTCGGCAAAACTAAACAGCGATGATCATCCTTTTGATATGCTTAAAAAAGGTGGGCCATCCTGGAATGAAGGTAAAACCCATGATGAGAATTGGAAAGAAGTTGGCGACACAGAGACAGCGGGCTCCAAAAAAGCAAAGAATGAATTGTGGTCTGCTTGGAATAAGAAACATAAAAGTTCCGGCACGAATACAGAGGGATGGAAAAACATCTGGGTGGAAAAAAAATTTGGAGACTCCTATGATTACCGGGAAGGGAATGCAATTTCCATAACAAACGGCTGTGTTCATGATATAACAATTGGTCAAAGGGCTATAGAAGAAAAATGGGTTTTAAAAGATGGCAAGAAGTACCAATCATATTATATGAAATCAGGCGGCGGGGAAAAATGGGAGAAAAAATGGAGTTATGTAACAGGTAAACTAATGTTTGATAGTTATACAAAAACGGCTGCTAATAAAGAATCCTCCGTCACCAACAGTACAAACTGGAAGGCAACTACAACAAATTCCATCAACTATGCAGCCACTGCCATTGCAAGTATAGATTTTGGTGCATCTGCCAGTGCAAGTATTAAATTCTCGGCTCAAACCAGTAGTGATATAAGTTTTGCAGCTAAGGCCAGTAGTAATATAAATTTTGGAGTAAGTGCAGCTTTTTCATTATCGGCTGCCGCATCAGCAAAAATTGATATCGCCTTTGCTTTGGATTTTGTACTGAAAACTGGAATAGGAATAGGAGTTGAAATTGATTGGAGAGGAGGGGGAACGTTTAAGATCAAACAAGGTAAGTTAAAATATGATAGAATAGGAATTACAGCACGTAAAAAAGCTGCACTTGACGCAGAAAAAGCAACTCTTAAGGCATTTAAAGCGGAAGCTAGAATAGGACAAATGTTGGTAGAGATAACCAATTTTAAAGCTCAAATTAAAAAAAATAGTATAAACGCTGTAATGGGCAAGGTTGCTTTAAAAAAGATACTAAGCGATATTACTATATAAAAATATGCGAAAAATCAATCCTTTACAACTAAGTTTCAACAACCAAGTACTTGAACAGAACAGAAAGTTCTATTTCACAGCTTCGGCAACCCTTGGGGTAAATCTTCAGACAGGAGAAGAGCTTCTTGATCTGAATTATTTTAAAGACGTGTTTGAATGCATGGGAGAGAATCCTCTGCCTGACATGGGCATGCCTAAACCTAATGGTGAATTTCTTGTTTCTGGAAACTATTTTGCCCCTGGCAATAAGGCTGTTTCTGGAGGAGAGGTAAAGGTCAGACTCGATAAAACAGAAAAAAATCTCTATGTTTTTGGCAAAAGAAAATGGATAGCAGGGCTTCCTTCAAAACCTGAAGAGATAACCTCCATGCACCTTGACTATACAAAGGCTTATGGCGGAAATGGGTTTGAAAAAAATCCAGACGGAATTGGATACAGAGATGGTTTGCTTCCATGCATTGAAAATCCTAAAAACCTGGTTGCATCCACAGGCGATAAACCTGATCCAGCTGGTTTTTCTCCTCTTTATCCCATGCTTCCCCAGAGGATGAAATACCAAGGCACCTATGATTCTGATTACAAGAAAAAATATTTCCCAGGATATCCTGAGGATCATGACTGGAAATATTTTCTCTGTGCACCTTTTGATCAGTGGACAAAAGGCTTCTACAAAGGAAATGAAAATTTCTCGATTTTTAATATGCATCCTGAAATTCCAGTAATTAAGGGACGCTTTCCCGGACTTTATGCAAGGTGTTTTATTAATCAGAAGAAAAAGGGGGAAGAAGTATTTGGGGAACTTCCTTTAAATCTTGATACAATCTGGCTTTTTCCGGAAAAACTACTTGGTCTTCTTATCTTCCGGGGGGTTACAGAAGTTGAAGATGACGAGGCAGAAAACATCACTCATGTTCTTTGTGCCTACGAAGACAACTCACAAGAATCCCGCCCTCTTGAATATTACAAAAGCGCTTTTGAAAAACGAAAAAACAGTGACGATGATCTGCTGACAAACCTGAACACTCAGGATTTGATTCCTGACGGTCATAAATGTGCAATGGAGCTTTTGATGGAGACGGCTCTAAGCAGCGATGATGTGAGCGAGTTTGCAAAGAATATTGATGAAAAGGCTGAAACCATACAAAAGATGGCTGATGAAAAAATCGAGGAAACCATTCAGAATGCTGAAAAAAATCTTAGCAATGTTGATATCCCGGATGATGCCTGGGAGCATCTTTCAGACGATGCAAAGAAGAATATGCCCGGCAAAGAGGGGGGACTTGATATAAGGAAAATAATGGGTCAAAAAGCCAAGTCAGACCCTGATGTGGAAAAATTTAATACCAAACTGGAATCCATTATGCCGGGTATTACTGCTGGTGATCCTAAACAGCTTGAAATGAAGGATTTTTCCTTTGACAAGATCGATGAGATCATGGAAGCCGTGGACGGGTTTGTGGATAAAAAAGAAAAAGAGATTGAAAATATTGCATTAAAAGAGATTGAAAAAACAAAGGTTACGATAAAGAAACAAATTGATACAATTGACAGACAGATAGATCAGGCAAAAGAAAAAATCGGTTCTAAAGACTCGGACCGGATAAAAACTCTGGAAGAAGAAAAAGAAAAAATCAATGAAAGCATGAAAGCGTTGGATGATATTGATTTGGAAAGAACTGAAACCAAAGTTCCTCTACCCCGTATTAATGCAGAGGAAATCATTGAGCAGATGGGGCAAATTGAAACTCAGATTGATCCTATAATCATGGAGGCAATGCAACATGTTCAGTCCATGAAGGCAATGGGGGCCGAAGATGAAAAGACAAAAGACCTGGAAAAAGAAATTCAGAAACAGATAGAAGCCAGTAAGAAACAGATGGCAGATTCATTTAAACAGGCAGAAGACGCTGTTAAGGAGGGGGTAAAAAGTTTTAAAGAGGGCTATATCATGGCAGCCCATTTTATGGGTGAAGGGCTTTCTCCCCATAAGGAATCTCTGGAAGAGGTAAAGAAGTGTTTTCTTGATGCAGTCTCAAAAGGTGAAGATGTATCAGAGGGTGACTTTGCCTGTATTGATCTTGCAGGAGTTAATCTTGATGGTATTGACCTGAGTAGGGCTTTTCTTGAACAAGTAAATTTTAAAGGTGCCAGCCTCAAGGGCGCAAACCTTACTGAAGCCATACTGGCAAGAGCAGAGCTTGAAGGCGCCGACCTTACAGGTGCAAACTTTGAAAAAGCTAATGTGGGTGCTGTTCATGCCTTGCGGGCGAACTTTACAGACGCAAACATGAAATCAGCAAAGCTTTCCAAGGGTGATTTTACTGAAGCCAATTTTTCAAAAGCAAATCTTGAAGATATTGAATCTTTAGAGATAATAATTGATTGCACAGACTTTACCCAAGCACATATGCCCAATGTAGTCTTCCTGGAAATAAAAATTTCAGGCACAAAATTTATAAATACCGACATTAACACTTCCGCATTTATAAATTGCAGTATTGAAGATTGTGATTTTTCAAAAGGTATCATGAATAAATGTACATTTGTTGATACAAAGCTTAGCAATGTCTGCTTTGACAAGGCAGTCCTTGAGAATGCATGCTTTGTTGCAACGGGCCCTGAAAAATCATGCATGGAAAAACTTAAATTCAGAGGGGCATGCCTCAATCAGGTTAATTTTCAGAATATGGATATGAAAAAAACAGATTTCGCCCATGCAACAATGGAAAATGCCTTTTTTGGTGGTACTGATCTTTCAGAATCTGATTTGTCTAATGTTCAAGCAAAAAATGCTCAATTCAGGAAAGCAAAACTGACCAGAGCTAAATTAAATAAAATCAATCTTGATCAAGGTTCTTTTGCAAAAGCAAATCTTGTGGGCGCATCATTTAAAGGTGCTAATTTGCATGCAGTGGATTTTTTAAGATCAACCATAACAAATACTGATTTTTCGGGCAGCAATCTTGATGCCACTCTCATTGAACACTGGAGGCCGAAATAATGCCTGAAATTACAACAGGACAAGAACTTTCCAAACAGGTTAAGTCAGGGGAATTTTTCCATGAAGAAGATTTCTCGGACATGGTCTTTCAAGGAGTTGATCTTTCAGGGGGTATTTTCAGTGAAGTCTGTTTCGATAATTGCGATTTTACTGGGGCAAACCTGAAAGAGACAACATTTAGTAATTGCTCCATGAAAAATGCACATTTTTACAAAGCAATTCTAAATGAGGCAAATTTTATCAAATGCAATCTTGAAAAAGTTGAGTTTAAAGGAATAAATGTTGAGTTTATTAAATTTATTGAATCTGATATGAAGGGATCGGATTTCTCAAATACTATTCTCAAGGATATGTGTGTGTTCACAGATACAAACCTTGAAGCGTCTTCTTTTGCCGATTCCAATCTTGATACTGCTGTTTTTAATTCCTGCAAAATGCAAAATACAGATCTTTCACGGGCTAATCTATATAAGACTACCTTTTTTGAGTGTGAATTTGAAAACAATGTTTTCAAGGATGCTGTTATCTGTCTTTCTCTTTTCCATGGCGCAATTTTAAATGAAACAGATTTTTCCAATATGGATTTAACCCAGGTTCAATTTCATAACAGTACTCTTAACGGATGTGATTTTTCAGGAACAAAACTCAAACAGGGTGGATTCATGTGGGCAAATCTGGAGAAATCCAAATTTGACAATGCATATCTTGAAGTTGCAAATTTCTATGAGGCTAAACTTTCCGGCTCAAGCTTTATAAAGGCAGATATGAAAATGGCAAGTATGCAAGATGCAATACTCAATAATACTGATTTTTCATATGCAAACCTTTACCAGGCTCAAATGGAAGGTGTGTCGGCTGAAAATTCCATCTTTAAAGGTGCTGACCTGACATATGCAGACCTTTCCCATGCAAAAATAAAAAACTCGGATTTTTCCTATGCAAACCTGTTTATGACAAATATGCACGAAACTGAAGATGAAAACACCAAGTGGAAAGATTCAAAAAAATCTCTGGCAAGGGGAACAGACAAGGTCAGATTAAAATCAGAACAATGGGGGAAATAATGAACAATTCAGCAGGAAAAGTAATTCCGTTTCATTCAAACAATGAGTCTGTTATCCGGACTGCCTCGGTGATATCTATTATATCCGATGAAATAATTATCAACATGGCAGGTGAAACAATAAGGGCAAAAAAAACATTCTCCTGTATTATTGATCCACAGCCGGATGACATCATTATCTGTGCTGAAAATGAAAATGGAATGGTTTATATTTTAGGTATTATTGAAAGACCAGCCACTCAAAAAATGAATATCTCCTTTCCGTCTGACGTGGCATTCCAGGCCAATCAGGGAAGCCTGAATATACATTCCTCAGACAATGTGACCATTGCATCAAAAGATGTGAATTTTTTGTCAAAAAAGGTTATACATAAAAGCCATGAAGCAATTGTTTCCTATAATAATATTACAGCCAACGGAAATGAGCTTCAGGCCAGTTTTAAAACAGTCCGTTTGATCAGCAATTTGATCAATACAATGGCAAAACAGGTAATTGATCGTTTTAAGGGATATATCCGAAGTACGGAGGATAGTGATATGGTAAAAGCGGGTCAAATGACCCGGCATGCTGATGGGTTATATTCGATGGATTCAACGCACACAATTATGAACAGTAAAAAAAGTACAAAAATAGACGGGGAAAAAATCCTCATGGGATAATTTTTTATTAGGAGTATTTTATGTTTGCAAATTGTTCAATGCCGGGGATGGATATGGCAATGCCGGATGTCTGTAAAACACCTGTACCGCCACCTGTTGTAACTGTGCCGATTCCATATCCAAATATGGCAATGAAGGTTATGGCGATTCCACCAACAGCATCAATGAAGCATTTAATCATGTTCATGCCGTCACATCATATCGGGACAACCGTTCCAACAAGTATGGGAGATAATACAGGGGCTTTAGGCGGTGTTGCATCTCAGATTATGATGGGGCCTGCCCGTAATACAAAATGCAGCACTAAAATCATTACAGGTGGGATGCCTGCCACAAGAATGTTGGATACAACAATGCAGAATTTAACCAATACAAGTGGGATGACACTGGTCCCAGGACAATTCAAGGTTTTATACCTGTCCTGAGGCTGATATTAAATAATCGGAGTTAGCAATGACTGAAAAAAAAGAGAGTAAAGGTAAAAAAGAAAATCCTCAACCGCCTGAGATTCAGTTTCATGTTCCCCCGGAACTTGAATATGTATATCGTGATGTGTTTAATGTATATGCGGGTGTGGGGGATGTAACTATAGAATTTGGAAATCATCATAAAGCCATGCCGGAACACGCCAGTATTTCAAATCGTATTGTTATGTCTACTGGCAATGCTTATTTATTGGTTCAAACACTTCAGCAAGCCTTGCAGAAAGCACAGGCAGCGCTGCAGCATAACCTTTCAAAACAAAAGGGAGAATAAAATGAGTTATGAACAACTTCCATATAAAATCCTGGCCCTTGGCCCATTTGCCCCTGTGCCTGAAAAAAAATTTAAACCAGATTTTGTTGAAGTTGATCTCTATTCAATTGATGAAGCAATTGAAAAATTGTCACCCGTTCTTTATATCCCGTTGCCGCTGGATATTTGCTCTGACGGCGCAGTCTCCTTAAAATTCAAAAGAATAAAAGATTTCAAGCCTGAATCCATAATAAAAAATAATTCATATATAGCATCAATATCAAAAACAAAGGCATCATCACAGATTACGGCTCAAAAAAATAAACCTGCTCAATCTGGCAAAGAAGAAAAAAGTAGAATTGATGACATCCTGTCCATGGTTGCAGGCCCTGAAATTGTAAGCGATACTTCATCGGATAGCTTGTTAAAGAAAAATCAGGCAGATTCTGATGCCTCTCCCATTATCCGAGAAATTTTTTCAAACAGGGAATTTCAAAAAACTGAATCAGCATGGAGAGGACTTCAGAATCTGGTTAAAAAGGCAGATATAAAAGGTTTTGAAAAGATACGTGTCAGCATATCTTCTGTATCCCATAACAGCCTTGAGACTGTTTTAGATGAGATAGCATCGCTCCCGCAGGATGAGATTCCAAACCTTGTTCTGATTGACCTTGGTTTTGATAATACCATGCCGTCTATTGAACTTTTGGGAAAAGTGGCTCAATTCACAGACACAATGCTTTTGCCTGCCTGTGTATGGATAAAACCCGAATTCTTCAGAATAGAAAACTTTAATCAAATCCACAAAATTCAATATATAAAAAATCATCTTGACGATGTTTCCTATGCAAAATTTAAAAAACTCAAAACACTTCCAGGTGCTGCATGGTTAATTGTAAACTGCAACAGCTTTGCCGTAAGGCCTGCCCATGATTTTGAAGAACAACCCCTTTTTGTCTCCCCTGTCTGGGGCATTGGAACCTTATGCGCCATGTCGGTTAACAATTCAGGCTGGCCAACAGGATTTACAAGATATAATACAAATCGTATTGAGGATCTTGCCATGGTTGATTGTGATGGGAAAAGCACAGCTTCCACCCAGGCCCTGTTTTCTGAAGACAGAATTATGCAACTTGTTGAAGCCGGGATCACCCCTGTTGTGGGAATGAAGAACAAGGATGTGGTATTTATCCCCAAGGAGTCTTCGCTTGCCGGTGATTCCATAAAGTTTCAATTATTTTTCAACCGCATTATTGAATCTCTCATTGATATCCGGGGAAAAGGCATATCAAGTAACAGACCTGAAGATGAAATCAAGACAGCTCTGACAGAATTGTTCAAACAAACCGGACATAATCCGCCGGATAATATTTTAGTGATCGATAACAGCAATGCTTTAGAAGACCAAAAGGTATTTAATATATCTTTTATACCGCCGGAATCTATTATTGTAGTTTCCGGTAAAATAGAATTTTCTTTTGCATGGTAATTTTGAAGATATAAAATAAACAGGAAAATTAATGTTTTTAACAATTAAAGGAAAAATTATTTTTTGTGTCACTCTGGTGATGGTTATCAGCGCCATTGTGAATATATATTTTACGAATCGAGACGTTGGAAATGCTATGCTGGCTGCCCAGGAAAAATCAGCCATAAATATCCTCCATTCCCTGGATCTTATTATCAGGGACGAATATCATAACCTGCTGTCAGACAAAAGGACAATGACTCTTTTAAAACGGCAGCAGTTAAAAGATGCAGCCCATATGATTGAATCGGTTTTCAAGGGTTATGGCGGCTCGGCAAAAGAAGACCTGCCACAGGCCCAGGCTGTTAAACATGCGCTTGAATGGTTAAATTCAGCTCCTTTTGATGCGATTGATTACTTTATCATAAGCAAAGATTCTCAAGTTTTAGCCAGTTCCAATAAAAACATAACAAATGAAACCTATAAAAATGTAAAGGATATAAAACAAAGAAATATATCCAAAGTCATGGGTTTTGATAACTTAAAAAAACAAGGAGATTATGCAGCTTGTATGATCAAAGCTGAGGAAGGAAAAGCCAACTCAGTACTGGCCTTTTTTCTACCTTTAGACCAATGGGGATATACCATAGCAACATCAATAGATATCAGCGATATTGAAGCTGAAGCACAGATGAAACAAAAGAAAATTCTAAAATCACTCATTGAATATTCCAAGCAGTTAAACATCACAGAGAATGGATTTGTTTATATGTTTGATTCAAATGACAATATATTGATTCCGCCTCCAAAACATATTAAAAATGATATTCATCTGTCCAAGAATATCTTGACCAACAATATAGTTTATGACGATATCAAAGCATCTTCAGGATCTGATATTTCTGAATTTCGTTTTGTATCATCGAATGATGATACAAAAAAATCCATGATTGCGTATTGTAACTATTTCAAATCGTTAAAATGGTATACAAGCGTTATTGTACCTGTCAATGAAATCAACAAACCTGCCAAAAAACTTGTTGTAAGACAGAGTTTAATAATAACCCTAATGTTCATGGCCGGATTAATCGCTGTTTTTATTCTTGTGACCCGTATTGCAAAGCCAATAAATATTTTATCCTCATATGCAAAAGAACTTCCTGAACTGGATTTTACTAAACCCTTAGCTATTGGAACACCCATTGATGATCTGCCAGGCAAATATAAAGACGAAGTCGGAGATCTTGCCTCATCTTTTATTTTAATGAGACAGGAGTTAAGTAAAAATATTCAAGATCTTATTAAGATAACTGCTTCAAGAGAGAGAATTGAGAGTGAACTCAACATTGCCAGGGAAATACAGCTTGGAATGGTACCTAAAACCTTCCCTTCTTTCCCTGAATACAAGGAATTTGATCTATATGCCACTTTGATACCGGCAAAAGAAATTGGCGGAGACCTGTATGACTTCTTCATGATTGATAAAGATCATATGTGTTTTACTTTAGGCGATGTTTCAGATAAGGGGATTCCAGCGGCATTGTTCATGGTTGTGACAAGAACGTTGATCAGAACATTAAGTGGAAAAGAGCATTCACCCAGTGAAATGATGCACAATATAAACAATATTTTAAGTGCGGATAATCCAAGGTCCATGTTTGTTACACTTATTATCGGTATCTTGAATATAAAAACCGGTGAAATCAAATATGCCAATGGCGGGCATAATCCGCCGATTGTTGTTCCCAATGACACTGACGTGTTTTTTATAGAAGGAACAAATGAACCGCTGGTTGGGGCAATGCCGGGTATGTCATACTCTGATCATTCATTGACCTTGTCTTGTGGAGAGAGTTTTTTCCTTTATACTGATGGCGTGAATGAAGCGATGAATATTAAAAAGGAGCAATACTCCAATAAAAAATTGCTTTCCCAGGTATCAAAAAATAAAGACAAATCAGCAAATGAAGTGATTGAGACAGTTTTGAACAGCGTACGGGAACACTCACAGCCAGCGCCTCAATCAGATGATATTGCCATGTTGATGATAAAATATCATGGAAAATAAACTTAAATCTTGATTTTGTTAAATTTCAATTTGAAAAAATATTTGAAAATGCGTTGAATACTGAACTTAAAACTGATAATCAGGTTAATTTGGATGATTTTATGATATGGCAATAAATACATGGCTCAACTAACAATAGACATAAAAAAACTAAGACATAACATACAATTCTTAGTGCAACATTGTAATAATTTTGGTCTTAAAATTACGGGCATATTGAAAGGACCTGGATTAAATCCCATCATTATTCATGAACTGATATCAAATGGTATTGATAATGTCGGATTTTCCACCCTGCCTGTAAATAATAACTATGACAAAGTATTCTCCAAAAAGCCTGTTTTTATATCTTTGCCCTCCATTCATAACCTCAGCAACCTTATTCAATATTTTGGCACAAGTTTTAATTCTGAAATATCAGTCATAAAAAAGATAAATGAGGTATTGATTGCGGAAGATAGATCCCACAACATTATTCTAATGGTTGATACAGGTGATTTGCGTGAAGGTGTTCTGCCGGAAAATGTCGTTGATATAGTAAAACAAATCCATGAAATAAAAAATCTAAGGCTGGGCTTTTCCGGTATCGGAGCGAATCTGGGGTGCTGTGCCGGAATGATTCCAAATGAGCAGAATATTAATATTTTGCAGGAATTGGCAATCCAGATTGAAACTCAATTAAGCTTGCCTGTTAAAACAATCTCAATTGGCGGTTCTGTAATGCTTGAGTGGTTGAAAACAAGTCGGCTGCCTGATAAAATCAATCAAATCAGGCTGGGTGAAGCTATTTTTCTTGGCAATATTCCAACCATTGATAAAAAACATAAAGACTTGCATGATGATGTTTTGATTTTTAGAAGTGATGTACTGGAAACAAGTGAAAAAAGAATTGATCAGCCAAAAAATATTGGTAAAAATGCATTTGGATATAAATATGAGTTCGAGCATACTGGAGTGAGGAAAAGAGCAATAATGAATTTTGGTATTTGTGACACATACCCTGAAGGACTTCAACCTGTGGGTGATGGTTTGGATATAGTTTGTGTCAATAGTAATTATACAATCATTGATTTTACAAATAGCCAGGAAGATTTGAAACCTGGGGATTTTGTTGAATTTAAAATGAACTACATGAGTATGCTTCAGAGTTTTATTTCTCCGTTTACCAGTATTATTTATAAACAAAAGTCAGATGATTAAAAATTTTAATATCCTGAAAAATAACTGGCGGTTTTTTGTAATATCAATAGTGATTTTAATTATTGCAAATACTTTTAATGGAATTTTAAATATTTCATCCTTTGAAAAGTTATATACTGATTCTGTGATTTCCATATACGAGGATGCAGCAGTCAATCTTCAAAGAACTATTGAAAGACCCATTCAATTTGGAAAACCGCTGAATAAATTTTTTGGAATAAATACTTTATTGGAACAATTCAAAGAAAAAAATTCTCAAATTTCCAATATATCAATTGCACTGCCTGATGGAGAAATTTTATACAGTATAGATCCTGATAAAATTAAAACATTTATCCCGTCAAATTTAATTCCTGATTATTCAATGGATAAAAAAGGGGCCAGCCAATATAATTCTAAGAAAAATTTATATAATGGAATGTATTACATTTTTCTTAAAATCAGGGATCGGGAGAGAAAAACAATCGGGCTTATTAATATCACTTTTAAAGAATCCGTTGTTAAACAATACATTAATTTGATGATAAAATGGAATTTAAACAAGCTTGTAACAACCACGATAATTGTGTCAATTTTACTTTTTTTGAGCATGGCCTGGATTGTTGATTTCAAGATCGTTACATTTCAAAGAAAACGTTTGTATTACTTGTTGTTCTTATTTTTAGGCGCCGGACAGATAATTTATTCTTACCATAGTATAAATTACTTTCATGAAAAATATGTGGATATCATTCAGTTAAAGACACTCAGCATTCAAAACCAGTTAAAAACAGAAATTGAAAAATTTTTAACGGCCGGCATCAGTATCCGCAAATTGAATAAAATTGATGCAAGGCTGCAATCCATAACAGATTCAACTGCCTACATAGATAATATATATATTTTAAATAAAGATAAAAAACTTCTTTATTCAGCATATGATAAACCAATGAATAACCCAATAGGAAATAATATTGAATCAAAACAGATTTTACAAATACCTCTTAAATCAAAAGAATTAGTCAGCGGATATATCCAGACACAGATTTCAAAGGCTGCAATACAAAAAACAATATTTGAAATTGTTATGGACAGCGTTACTGTTTTTTTAATTTCTTTGGTTTTTATTACAGAGCTACTTTTTTTAATGTTTATTTTTATTTGAGGATGGAATCAGGATTTCAAAATAAATGATACAAAAATCAAAACTATACTCTTTAATCAGACCGGATGCCTTTATTTTCTGCTTTGGAATAGATTTACCAGTGTCATTCATTCCCCTATATGCTGAGGATTTGTATACTCCGATTTTTGGGCTGTCCAAGGAATATGTCATGGGAATGCCCATTTCCATGTCCATGCTGTTTACGACCCTTGCATTTATTGCAGGAGGATACTGGATAGACAGAAAAGGATGGCAGAATACTCATCTCTGGGGAATACTTCTGGCAGGGTCAGGCCAGATTATCTCAGGAATGGTACCTTCCGTTGGACTGTTCATTTTGTCAAGGGCTGTGTATGGCTTTGGTTACGGACTTGTATTCATGTCTTATATGGGCTTTGTGTACAGCAATACAGGAGAAGGAAACCGCACAACAGGGTTCGCCACAATGAGTGCAGGCATGTATTCAGGCAGCATCTGTGGAGGTGCAGTGGGAGGAATGCTCGCAGAAAGATTTGGATTTCAAAATGTATTTTACATAGCAGCTTTTTTTATTTTAGTAACCCTTGGTTACACAATTGCTTTTATGAAACAGACTTATCATTATCCTGAAAAAACAGGAGAGAATAATAACCAAAGGTCGTATAAAGCAGATTTAAAACTGATATTCAGATTTTTAACCGATAGAAACATAATTTCTCTGCTTGTTCTGTTAAGTATTCCTGCTGCTATTACATTGATAGGTGTTCTTTACTATATCAGCCCAATTTATCTTGACAGATTGGGGACATCCCAGGCAAATATTGCCAGGATTTTAATGATAAACGGGGTGTTCATGATTTATATTTCGCCAATGCTCAGCCCACTTATGGATAAGGCCAAGGATAAGCGGATTTATATCATTATCAGTGGAATAATCGGTGGATCAGGGATGTTGTGTTTTCTGTTTTTTAAAGGGCTTTGGGCAATTATTTTTGCCATATTGATTTTAAGTTTTGCAGCTTCTATCGGGCACTCTGCAAGAACCGTATATGCTTTGCAGCAAAAAATTGCCGTTGAAATCGGAGGCGGGCAGGCAATGAGTTTATTTAGAGCGGTAGACAGAATCGGCTGGGTGTTGGGACCCATTCTGTTAAGCGTTATCCTTGCCTCTGGAGAAATTGAAAGAGGACTTTCAATCATAGGCATTATTTATATTGTTCTTACATTATTATTTGTAGTTGTTGCAAAAAAAGAGGTATAGTCGTAAAAATATTGAAAAATGAATTTTAATATAAAATTATTTAAGTTATAATCTATTATTAAAACTTTAAGGGAAGCAACAGTAAGGATAACTTTACAAATTATTATTAAGCAGGAGAAAAATATATGGGCAAAAATAAATTTTCGGTATTTTTAATTCTTTTTATCTTATTGGGCTTCATTACATATTCTTTTGCTGCTGACAAATTCGATATAAAACCAGTTAAAAAAAACAATACACAAAAATATAAGATTGGGTATCTTGAAGGCGGAAAATATTCAATGTATCCGACTATACTCAAAGGTATTGTCGTAAGTCTTGCCGAGCTCGGGTGGATAGAACAAATTGATATCCCTGATTTAGAAGATCCAGATGATTCTTCCAAACTCTGGCATTGGATTTCGAAAAATATTAAAAGCGACTATATTGAATTTGTTGATAATGCATATTGGTCTGCAGGCTGGAATAGTGAGTTAAGAAAAAAAAATAAATCAGACATCATAAAACGGCTGAACAGTAAAAAAACTGTTGATCTTATGATTGCCAATGGGACTTGGGCCGGGCAGGACTTGGCAAATAATGAGCATAAGGTCCCAACAATTGTCTGTTCTACAAGTGATCCTGTAAAAGCAAAAATTATTAAAAGTGCAGCGGATTCAGGCTTTGCACATATTCATGCTCGGATTGATCCTACCCGTTTTCAAAGACAGATTATGCTGTTTCATGATATCGTTGGATTTAAAAAATTGGGGATAGCATATATTGATACTATTGAAGGCCGAAGCTATGCTGCATTGGAAGATATTGAAGCAATGGCAACTCAACTTGACTTTGAAATTGAAAGATGTCTTTTGCCTGATAGTAAGGTTGAAGGTCAGGCGAAAATAGATGCAACTGCAGAATGTCACAAAGAATTAGCCTCAAAGGTTGATGCTTTATATATTACAATGCAGAGTGGAGTAACCTTAAAAGGTCTTCCTCAATTAATGGCACCATTAAATGAAAAAGAAATTCCAACATTCTCCCAGCGCGGATCCAATGAAGTAAAACATGGCGTTCTTATGAGTATTTCCCAAGCGAACTATAAATATATATCCATGTTCCACGCCAAAACAATTGCCAAAATTTTTAATGGGGCCGCGCCAGGAAACCTTGATCAGATATTTGACGATCCACCCAAAATAGCTATTAATATAGCAGAAGCTGAAAAGATTGGATTTAACCCGTCAGTGGATATCCTCAGTGCTGCTGACGAAATTTATAATGAAATTGCGGTTACAAAATAAAAATGGAATTAAAAATACAGTTCCCTAAAAAGGTTGCTGCTGTATTTGGTGGTCAGTCTACAGAACATGACGCAAGTATTTTCAGTTTTAAAAATTTATATGCAGATATTCAAGCAGCTGGAACTGATGAAGAAATTGAGCTGTCAAGCATATACTATATCATGCGAAATGGCAGAGTTTTGGTGTCATCGATTGATTTAAAAAAACCTGCAGAATTCTATTTTGATACTGAACGTTTAAGTTCTTATGGCATTATTGATGCCTTTTCCATGATCAAAGAAAATAATGAATTCGTTTACCTGATTTGTGACGGGCCTGTCGGTACAGACGGACGATTTGTCAGTATTGCAGAGAATTATGGTATCAAGGGCAACTTTGGTTCACCTTTAAGTTTTAGTATTTGCAAAAGTAAATTTCACATGGATCGGTTTGTAGCAGATAATTATTTTGATATTAAAATTCCAAATACTTTCTATATTTCTTCGGTTGAAGACATAGAAGAAGGCTTTGCCAGACTCGCTAATAAAAAAATTGTTGTAAAGCCTAATTCTCTGGGTTCTAGTATTCATATCAAGATATTTGAATGCAACAAGAAAAATCAAAAAGAAATCAAAAATCTTGTTAAAGATATTTTTAATTACGATCACCGGGCAATTATCCAGGAATATATACAAGGGGATGAATATGGTTGCTATTGTATGGAAAAAAACGGCGACGTTGATATTCTTGCCGTAAAACAATTTTTTAAGAAAAATGATTTTTTAAGCACTAAGGATAAATATAAAGCAAAAGCAGGTATGCCTGATGTATTTATCCAGGAAGGGATTGGGCCGATAACTACTTTCGCCCAAAAACTTTTCAAGGATGTTGATTGCAGAAATTTTTCAAGGATGGATTTTATTATTACTCCAGCAAAAGAAGTATATTTTCTGGAGAACAATTGCGACCCTGCCTTGAAAGGTTTTATTGGGGCTTACAAAGAAAAGTATCAATCATGTTCTGTATATGACATGTTAAAAATACTTATTAAAAATGAATATAGCAGGAAGAAAGTTAAAACAAATTATTATTTTGATTTTAATTTCTTATGAAAATCATCGTTTGTATCAAGCGTGATCTTGAAGGGTGTATCGCACTAAATTATGTGTTGAAGCATATTGCATCCCATTATTACTATGTGATCCTGACCGATAAATTTACCGCAACAGAAAGACAAATAAAAGAATCAGCCGATTTTATATTTTATGAAAGAGACTTGCTTATTCATCAGATTTTCCCATTGCTTGAGAAAAATGATAAGGAAGAATATCTCTCAGAATATCTCACCTTTAACCAGATCAAAAAGAAATATAATATCCCAGTTGTAGTTTCTGATGATATTAATTCCAAAGACTGGGAAAAATATATCAGGAATATACAAGCACACTCTATTAAAAACAATATTCCTGT
>CAYWGN010000001.1:0-16459 GCA_964457495.1 uncultured Desulfobacula sp. | reverse complement strand
AGGAATATTAATCCAGATATTATTTTATCAATTCGGAATGATTTTATATTTAAGAAAAATATTATAGATATTCCCAGTTTAGGTATATACAATATACATCCTGGATCTTTACCGGAATACAGGGGGGTTTATGCTCCATTCAGGGCAATGTTCAATGGAGATAACGATGCCGGCTGTACCCTGCACAGGGTGGTGGATGAAGGAATAGATACGGGTCCGCTTATAGGCATCAAAATGATGCCTGTTGATTATTCCAAATCTGTTTTATGGCATATGTGTCAATTATATCCCCATGGCATTGACCTTTTTAAACAACTTTTGCTGGCATATAAAACTCAGAAAAAAATTGAAGCTTTCCCCCAGAATGAATCTGTAAAAAGATATTACACATTCCCGACTTCTGAAGAATTCAAACGGTTTAGCAGGAATGGACATAAATTAATAGATAATCAGGAATATCTTGAGATTCTTAACAGATTCAGATCATAATTTTGAGCACAATCGAGGAGGGTTAGACTGGATAAAAATAGACTGATCTGCTAGAAAAAATATGGACACTTTCTTAAGGGATGAATTTATTAAACGCAGGTATTATGAAGAAAAAATATGATTTATCAAACTTTAAGGGAGATTTATCAGGAGCTCTCGCTGCAGCTATATTATCCTTAGGTGGTAACATCGTTTATGGAATGATCTCATTCGCACCACTCGGGCCTAAATTTGTTGGGATCGGTATTATCGCAGGGATGTTCTCTTCAGTTTTCAACGGATTGCTGGCGACAATCTTTGGAAGTACAAAAATAATGATATCCGGACCTGTTGTCCCAGCAGCATTTATTTTGGCTTCTGTAATCACTAAACTCATTAATACCAACAGTTTTAATCCCTCTGTAAATCTCGACATGCTTTCGATAATTTCTATCACTTTTTTCGTTGTTTTCCTTAGCGGAGTTTTCCAAATATTTTTTGGGCTGTTACGTCTCGGAACTCTTGTAAAAAATATTTCGTATCCTGTTATCCTGGGAATTATAAATGGAACATCTCTACTGATTATTGTCAGTCAAATCGGACCTTGTCTTGGAATACAACTGAACAACTCAAATGAAATATTAAATAACCTGACACAAATATCAATTCCAACTCTTATTGTTACACTCTGCACTATACTGATAATGTTTTTTGGAAACAAATATAAAACAAAACTCCCGGCTAATATTTTAAGTATAATAGGGGGAACATTTATTTACTACATCCTTAAATTCACTTTTTCTGTCGATACATTGGGCCCGGTCATCGGTGAAGTTCCGTTTGCCGTTCCTTCTTTATCCAACCTGGTTACATTTTTTAATATTTTCCCGGATGAAGTTGCTTCTTACCTTTTTCCCATTATCATACCCGCCGCCTTTGCAATTGCAATTCTGGGATCTATTGAGTCATTATTAACAATTGTTTCGATTCAAAATATTACTCAATCACGTCCACAAGGCAATAAAGAGTTGATTGCCCAGGGAATTGGAAATTCAGTCGGGGGAATATTCGGTGGAATTCCAGTGTCAGGTTATATGGGACGTTCTTCGATAAATCATTCCTCCGGGGGAAGGACTAAGTTTTCCGGAATATTCTGTGGAATATTCATTCTCTTTTTTATTTTGATCCTTGGCAAGCCGATTGGCTACATTCCAAAGGCAGTCATGGCAGGGGTCGTAATATATATCTGCATACAATTAATGAATAATAGAAGCGTTCAGATCATAAAAAAGTTATACAAAAGGAAGAATATAGAAAAAAGTGATTTGTTGCATGATTTATTTATTATTGTAACAGTAATGATTGTAGTTCTAATGCTAAACCTCATAACGGCCGTTGTTGTGGGAATTCTTGTTTCCATATTCGTATTTATCGCCCAGATGGGCCGTTCAATTATTAGAAGTATACATCGAGGATCACAGATTAGTTCCAAAAAACAACGTTTTGAAAAATCAATTGAATTTTTGCAAAAAGAAAGGAACAAAATATACGTTATAGGATTGGAAGGGGCTCTTTTCTTCGGGTCAGCAGATAATCTTGTTGACGAGATCGATAAAGTTGTAAAGAAGGGGGGACAATATATTGTTCTTGATATGAAACGAATTAACAGGATCGACAGCACCGGATGTCAAGTCCTCGGACAAACATATTTATTATTCAAACAAAAAAAAATCGAACTCGCCATGAGTTATATGGATCTTTACAGCAATCAATGGGGTCTGCTTTCAGAAGAAGGATTGGTTTCTATTTTTGGAAAAGAAAGATTCTTCTCCGACACTAGCCTTGCCGTAGAATACTTTGAAGATTGTATATTAGAAAAACATAAAGATGAACTTGATTTGCCCCAGGAAATCTCTCTGGATGAGTTCTTTAAATATAAAGGAATTAATGAAAAGGAGAGTAGAATTATTTCAAACTATCTCGAAAAGGTAGATTTTCGTGCAGATGAAAAAATAATATCCTTTGGTGATACTGAAAAATCCATATTTTTCCTGGTTAAAGGATCGGTTGACGTCATTATCCCGATCTCGAAAGAACGCAACAAAAGATTGCTAACAAGCACATTTGGTTCGATGTTCGGTGAAATGTCTCTAATAGATGGGTCACCGAGGTCAGCAGATATAATTGCCAATGAACTTTCCACCTGTTTCAAATTGAGCAGTGCTAATTTTTATAAATTAAAGAATGATTACCCAGAAATTACATTAAATTTATATGCGGCAATTGCGCGTATCTCTGCAGAAAGACTAAGAGCTGCCAATCATACCATCTCAGAACTTGAAGAATAGATGAAAAAGAACAAAATAAAAGGTACGCAACAACAATAAATTTAAATTTCTGAGCAAGGTAAGGGACCTTGCATATCTTGCAAAGATTTATCCATTTATCCATTGTATTTTGTAATTATTCTCAGTATGGTGAAAAATACGCGTGAAATAAAAGGAGAATGCATCCACGAGAAACGGTATTATATATCAAGCCTTGAATGTGATGCTAAACAATTTGTAGGATGCCGTGTTCAGGTGATGGATGATCTTCTCAGAAAGATAGGGGTTTTGAAATATTTACATGCGTTGCCCTTGGTCCTGTGATGGCAGGCATTGCGTCAGGGGCCAAGAAAGGTCAATAGATGTTTTTAAAAAACTTATAATTTAGGAGAGAATCATGAAGAAAATCTTTTTTTTATTTCTTTTTTTAATAATGGGTGTGGCAACCCAGGTTCAAGCAGGACAGTTTTCTAATACTTTATCAGATTTTATCAAAAACAATTCAGAAGAAGAGAACATTGCATTTTTCCAGGCCTGTTATCCTCTTTCCGTTAACCTTCCTGGCGATTATGGTGGTTCATGCCAAGTGAATGGAAGTTTTTGTAATAGTTCAGGGAATTTTACCTTTATTTATACTAATTATCAAACAGACCCAGGACTTGTATGTAATGGCACTGTCAGCACAACCCTTGAGTTTGACTCATTGCTCTCCCCGACCTATATTAAAATTACTATGGATGGCGGCCCCATTAATGTTACCTATGAAGGTCAGCTTTACGAGGTTTATTACAGTCAAGTGGAGGTAAACCTCAACCTCACTACATTAGAACTCATAGCCATAAACGGATATATAACCATTAATGGTCAGAGTTATCCCCTGGACGACAACTTGGCAGGCCTGCTTATTTTATAGTTGGAAAATGAATTTTTTGAATTTCATTAACAATAATTTTTCTTAACCATTAAACAAAGTTTTGCTAAACCAGCAGCACCAGTAATTGCTCATTAAAACAGCGCTCGAATAACGTTCAGAAATGAATGATATTCAGAACTTTACTTTAACTGGTTATGCTTTTAGGAGGCATCAAAATGAAACTGATGTTAGTTTTAACACTTATCTTGCTTATTACGATCTCGTTTTCAGGATGTTGTATCCCCGATCTCCCTGGCCCTATTGGAATCCCAGGATTTTAAAAAAATATGTAAGAAATCACATAAGGCGGCCATAAAAAATCTTTTGGAAAAACTTCATATTTGATGTAGATAAAGTTCGAAATGGAAAATTAACCGAAAGGCCACAAAACATTGGAGAATACGGGGTGTCGGAATGAATAATATAAATTTTCACCTTTTGGGTGATATTCTTACGACCATGGGATTTGTTTCAAGCGCACAACTGGATGAAGCACTGCAGTTTCAACAGAGTTTTATTACAGACCTTATTGTTGAATCGGATTTTGACCGGGCAGAATTGATTTCCAAGAATCGAAAAAAAAAAAATGAAGATATACCTATGCTTGGACAAATCTTGATGCAAAAAGGATTTATAGAAGAGGTGCAGCTGGCCCCGGCACTTGAAATCCAAAACAGGCAGGCTAAGAATTTATGCCAACTGAGCAGTGAAAAGCTTGCCACTGCACTTAAAGTTGGATTTATTATTAATTCTACCATTGATATCGTAGAAGTTTTGTCCCTGATTATGAAGTATGCTAATGTCGTAACAAATGCCACGAATAGTACTTTAATGCTTCTTGATGAAAAAACCGGCGAATTAGTGTTCTGTGTTCCCACTGGTCCAAACACCGAAGAATTAAAGGATGTCAGAATACCACCCGGAGTTGGCGTGGCTGGATGGGTTTTGGAAAATCAGCAGTATGCTTTGGTATCAGATACTAAAAAAGATCCTCGATTTTATTCGCAGATTGATGATATGAGCGGCATTGAAAGCAAATCTCTGCTCTGTGTCCCTATGAGATCTCACCGAAGGCTAATTGGGGTGTTGGAGGTTATCAACAAAAAAAATGACGATTGTTTTAACGAAGAAGATGCCTTATTATTGAGCATTTTTTCTCATCATGCAGCCATTGCCATTGAAAATGCCATGTTGCTCAAAACCATTCAGAATCGTATAGAAAAAGAGAAGCTTATTGAAAAAAAAGTAGCGGAATCAGAACGAGTCCGATCCATTGGAACTCTGGCAAGCGGCGTTGCTCATGATTTTAATAATATTCTGGGAGGTATTGTTGGATTTGCAGAACTTGCCAAATTGGGTGCTCCGAAAGATTCAAAACAGCATGCGTACTTGAATATGCTTCTGGATGCATCTGACAGGGCCAAGGATTTGATTAATCAAATCCTGACCTATACTTGTCAATCTGAAAATAAATTCAGCTCTGTTCAGATTAATATTATAGTCAAGGAGGCCCTGAAACTACTTCGGGCATCTTTGCCAAAAGCTATTACTATAACCGAAAATCTTAATTGTAATTCCACTATAATGGGAGAGTCAACCCAGATCCACCAAGTGGTCATGAATCTGTGCATCAATGCAAGCCATGCCATTAAGAAAACTGGTGGAGAAGTGACAGTGTCATTAAGCGAGGAAATAGTTGATCATTCGTCTATCAAATATAATCAGGATTTGGTATCTGGAACTTATCTGAAGCTCAGTGTAACTGATACGGGTGAAGGAATGCCACCCCATATTGTAAAACGTATTTTTGAACCCTTTTTTACAACAAAGAAAAAAGGTCACGGAACAGGAATGGGACTTTCTGTGGTTCATGGTATTGTTAAAAATCATAAAGGGTACATATTTGTAAACAGTAACCCCGGGAAAGGGACTGCCTTTACCATATTGTTCCCAACAGTTAAATAGCTTCCAGAACAAGGATCAGAATCTGCAATTGAAGAATAGCTTCTCTCTTGGCCTTGCTGCATAGTTTCAAGGTATTCCATGACTTCTTTTTGTTGTTCGGGTGTGAGGTTGTGAATTCTTTTTATAATTTCGTCCATCAGCATTTTATTATGCCTCCCATTATGGTTAGAGAAATCTGTCGTGTGAAGATTTTCTTTAATATAAAAAATTTATAAAGATTCAACAAGTTTTTATCAATATCCCCTGTCCAGTTTTTTAATCCTTTTGTAGCTTTTGCAAATAGGGTTTGAAATATTTATTACCTTTTGAAACCATTCAAGTTTGTGGGGGAAGCCAAGGGAAAAACAGCGGCCCATAAACAATGGGACCATATTCAATATTTATCCGAATTGATAACACAGGAATCAAACTTCCGCATGGACGGTTAAACCTAACGCGAAAATCGGTGATATTATGAATTGACAGACATCCTTTTTTGACGTCGGACGATCCCGATTATGAATAAAATGGTCAAGATAAGAAAAAACACAGCTATTGGACTATTAAAAAAAGTCAAAAAATTTCCTCGGGAAATCATCAACGCTTGTCTGATTGCTTGCTCTCCTATTGGTGCCAGTATATAGGCTATTAGAAGTGGGGCAGTGGGATATTCCGTCTTTATCATGATGTAGCCCAATATCCCAAACCCGAACATAACATATACATCAAATATTCTCGTATTGATAGCAAATGAACCAGCAACGCAAAGAATTAGAACTATTGGGGCTATTAAAGATTTCGGAACCGTAATCACTTTTAATGCGAATCTAATAGCAAATATCCCAATAAAATAGACAATTATTGTCGAAATAAGTCCACCTATAAATAAACCATAAACAATGGGGGCATGTTCCTGAAAGAGAAGCGGACCTGGGGTTAACCCTTGCAGCATCAAAGCACTGAGGAGCACTGCTGCAAAAACATCTCCCGGTACACCAAGCGCCAGCAATGGGATAAAATTTGGACCATTGACAGCACTGTTTCCAGCCTCCGCTGCTGCAATGCCCTCAAGCGACCCTTTACCAAAAAGCTCAGGCGTTTTTGACTTTCTTTTTGCCTCACTGTAGCTCAAAAAGGTTGAGATACTTGAACCTATTCCGGGAACCGAGCCTATAAATACTCCGATAAATGAGCCTCGCAAAATGCTTGGCAAACATGACTTAAACTCCTCAAAGCTTACTTTATTGTCTTCCTCTCGGTTAGATATGGGGATGTCAGGCTGGGTAATTCTGCCTTTCGCTCTTTTTTCCACTTGCGAAAACACTTCGGGTAGAGCCAGTAAGCCGATTAGCATTGGGATTAGCGAAAATCCTTCATCAAATTCAAGAATACCAAAACTAAAACGAGGACTCGACATGATTGGATCCAATCCCACAGTTCCGATTAGAAGTCCTATAGCTGCTGCTACAAGCCCTTTCAATATAGATGTGCCACTCACGGACGCAATAATTGTCAAAGAGAATACAATTAACAGTGAGTATTCCTTTGGTCCAAATTTGAGAGCTAGCTTGGCCAGTTGGAATGCTACGAATATAAGTGTCAAATCCCCGATAAAGTCTCCTATGCGAGAGGCACTAACTGCAATCCTAAGGGCTTTCCCTGCCTTTCCCATTTTGGTAAGGGGATATCCATCCAAAACCGTTGCCCAGCTGGCTGGTGTTCCAGGAGTAGAAATCAGAATTGCTGGGAAGGAACCTGAAGTGAAGGAACCCTTTTGTACAGCAATTAGCATAACGATCGCTGTGACTGGAGGAAGATAATACGTCAAAGGTATTATCAAGGCTACCGCCATGGTACCGGTAAGTCCAGGAATGGCTCCCATGACAAAACCCAAAAAGGCACCAAAAACTATTCCAAGAAGAGCATGCCACTGGGTTACTAGGATAAAACCTTGATAGATTTGTTCCAACATAATTAATACTCCTAATCAAATAAACCAACGAGGCATTGTAATTCTTAGCCCTTTTTCAAAAAAGAAGTAAAGGCTAAGCAGCATTATGATCACAAGCAGTATCATAGTGCGCCATTTCCGAAATCCTAAATAAAGCATAGATCCAATGAGAGCAAGAATGGTGGAAATATAGTAGCCAACAAACCGAATACTATAGATGTAAGCCAATATTCCTACGGCAAATATCGAAACTGTTAGGAACTCTTTCTTTGTCAGCGAAAACATAGTTATATCTTTTTTGACCAGTGCCTTTATGAAAATGAAGCCTGATAAAATCCCAATGATAAGGGTTGAAATCTTTGGAAAAAGGGCAGGTGATAATCCATGAAATCCACCATGTCCAACCTCACGTGGAATGATGATAAAATATATGGCGACTGAGCAACAAATTAAGAATCCCGATATGATTAATTCGACATTCTTTTTTTTCATGATTTTCGGCCCCTGTAATTTTTCGGTTTAAACTGCATGTATTCGGTGCTCCGTGTAAGGTTTTTTTTAACTAATAGTAACTTCGGGAAAGTAAATAATAGCTGTCAATATGAACTTTATCCCGCTCCAGTCGCACTTGACTGGGGCGGGATGCGTCTTGTGGAGATTCAACAAGTGACACTTTTGCCTTGAGAGCACATTTTATTTTTTTGCAATTGGTAATTTTGGAATGAATTCCTTATTTTCCTTATGCAATATCATTAAGTCAGCTTGAAGTTCTTTGCCGGGTCTAAACAATTCCACCAAACTGAATTTCTTAATAACATTCTTAAATGCTGGATCCTCCATTGCCTTTTTGAATGCAGTTTCTAACTTATTTCGAATATCATCTGGAAGACCAGCCGGTGCAACATATGCTCCAGGTGATTCGCCATAGATCCCATATCCTAACTCGAGCCATGTCGGCACATCGGGGTACTCCTCCATTCCCACTCTTGAAGGAATTGCAAGTAGTCTAAGTTTTCCAGCATCTACATGGGGTTTCCACTCCTGGGTCTGGAAACATGCGTCAACATGCCCTCCCAGAAGTGCTGTTACTGCTGCAAGCCCTCCCTTATATGGTACAGAGGTTACCTTAAATCCTGGGATCTTTTCCTCGAGTTTAGATAGGGCAACATGCATTGTGCTCCCCAGACCCGACATGCTGACTGTAAGTTTCCCTGATTGCTTTTTACCGGCCTCGACAAATTCCTCAAATGTCTTCCAGGGCGAATCGGATTTCACCACAAATCCATAGCCGTAATTAAAAATCTGGGCGATGTAAGAGAAGTCATTTAGCGGGTCAAATGGAACATTTCTTAAAAAAGGTTTTTCGGTAATCGCAGAGCACGACAATGAACCCAATGTGTACCCATCGGGTTTGGCTTTTGACACATATCCTAATGCAATGAGTCCCGCGCCACCCGTTTTGTTTTCAACCACAACCGGTACTTTCAAAATATCCTCGAGAGCCTTGCCCAGTATTCTTGTAGTTATGTCTGTAGTTCCCCCAGCACCCCAGCCAACGATAATGTGAATTGGTTCACTTGGATACTCTGCTGCATGTGTGAGTTGGACCCCAGCAGAAAATACAAGAAATAAACCGACGATCAGTATAATACAAGATCTCCTTTTCATCTCCATCAGTTACCCTCCTTTTCAACCGTTATAAATAATTGAATGATTTAATTTAGCATCTACCTTGAAAAAATATGCTCTTCCTTGTTTACGTCACAACGTTGACTTAAAAATCTCACCTCCTTTCATGACTAATTTTATTTTAGTGTTATCTTGCAGAATATCAATTTTTTGGAGAGGATCCCCGTCCACGACTATGATATCGGCTTGTTTCCCAGGCTCTATGGTTCCAACCCAGTCCTCTATTCCCAAAACGCGGCTATTCGTCCTTGTGGCGGCCACAATGGCTTCCATTGGGCTGAAGCCGGCTTTCACCAGCATTTCCAGCTCAAATGCGTTTTGGCCATGAGGGAGCATGGGCGCTCCGCTGGAATCGGTGCCCACTCCTATAGTGACCCCCATCCGATGAGCCAACTTAAACGAATCTACGTGGGCGTCCAGGATTCTTTTGGCCTTCTCCACTGCCCAGGGTGGTGCTCCGTAGTTCTCCCCTTCCCGGGCGAATTTGTAGGAAATAGTTAGGGTGGGAACTAAGAATACGTTTCGTTCAACCATCATTTGGCACAACTCTTCATCCAAAAAAACGCCATGTTCAATATTCTGAACGCCCAAAGACACTGCCATTTTGGTGCCTTTGAGCCCTTGAGCGTGGGCACTTACCTTGACGTGTTTGGCGGCGGCTACCTCCATAATTGCCTCAATTTCGGCTTTACAGAACTGAGTCTCTTCTGGTGATTCCTTTTCTCCAGTTATCCCTCCTGTTACACAAATTTTGATGAAATCAGCGCCAGCTCTCAATTGCTCTCGGGCTGCCCGCCGGCACTCATCCGGCCCGTCTGCGATTCGGCAAACCGTCTTTTGACCTTTTGCCTCCTCCAGAGGAATAAAGTGTTTATCCAAATGCCCGCCGGTTTGATTGATAATTAATCCTGGTGTCTTGATGCAAGGTCCCGGGAGTGTTTTTTCCTCAACGGCCTGCCTCAAGAATATCCCACCCCGACTACCCACGTCACGAACCGAAGTGTAGCCTGCATCAATCAGTTTTTTCAAATCCTGTGCTGCTCGCAATAAGTTCAGCTCCTCAGGGACAACCAGCCTATGAAAATAATCCATGGTGCGTACGCCCCATAAATGCACATGAGCATCTATAAGACCCGGCATGATCGTCATGGATCCTACATCCAAAAACTCGGCCTCGGGGTTAACTTCTTCATCTAAACGAACTTTTGTAATTTTATCATCTTCAATTTCGATTACGGCTGGTTGTGTGGTCTCATTAATTCCATCGATCAATCTGCCTTTTATAATCACTGCACGCCTCCTTTTTGCCACCTGAAGCCTCTAAAATTGAATTCCACGACCCTATCTGCAAATATCTTATCGTATTAAAGCCTTGTCCTTTCGGCCTCTTAATATTCAAGTTTTAAAAACCTGGATCAGTGAAAATCTTTACGGACTTTTCTCATTGTTCTATAAGGGGCAATATCAAATACCCATTAAGGGTGATCATGAAACCTTGTATTTTTCATATAAACGCTTAAGCCTTTCTCCCAGTTCTTTGGCACGTTCCTCGCTTTCATCCAACTTCAGTTCCTTGCAATTATACCCAAAAATCTCACGCATATACTCAACGTTCTGGTCGCAAAACACAACAGTGCCATCATCCTTGATATCCTCAATTCCGTCGATTCGGCCCCCTTCTTTGTTGATCTCAATGGCTTCCTCGCGGCTTAACCCAGGTGGTAGAACAACTTCCACGCCCTCGGAAGAAACCCGCGCCGGATATCCACCGGGCAAACCTTCGACACCAGGAATGCACTCATGGGTCTTCCTGGTGTCGTAGTATATACCAAGAACATTATTGAGGAAACTGACTGCGGTTTTCATCTGATCAACAACAGGGCCAGTAAACTGTTTAGAGGCGGCATAGCCGGCATCCTCGTACATTTTTCTTAGTTTTTCGTTAGGGTATTGTTCTGTTATGTCCACACCATCAACAATGATCTTTACCCAGAACGATCCATTGTAGCGTCTAGTATAGAATGTACCGTGGTGGCCCACGCCATAGATAGTCACGCTTCTGTAAGGAACACCCATATCTCGGGCGATAAGACGTTTGAATCTCTGAATACCGATATCCATGTTACCGCCTCCACAGGTTGGGGCCAGACCTACTTTGGAAAGCACCACATTGGTGGCATCAGGAAATGCGCCGTTTACAACCCTGGTGTCCAACCCGGACATTTTGACAGCTTGCATCAATTTATATGACAGGGTTAGGTGATTTGGCAGCCAGGGCCCGAGAGGACTTATCTTTTTGTATTCGTCATCAGGAAGGAGACGGGTAACCCACCATGAACCTAAACTGGCAAGCGAACAGATAACTTTGGGTTTAACATCGGCCAGAAGTTCAGCGGTCTGTTCTATGTTAAAAAGATCGGCTTTTCTGAAACTGAAATCAGGATAAAAACCTAAATTATGGGCGATCTGTAAACTTTCTTCAATTTCATATACACCCTTGCCTTCGTCGAAATCAGCGCCAATGACTTTAATCGGTCGCCCCATAGAAGCCATAAGA
The DNA here is from genome assembly GCA_964457495.1 of uncultured Desulfobacula sp. Classification (GTDB taxonomy): domain Bacteria; phylum Desulfobacterota; class Desulfobacteria; order Desulfobacterales; family Desulfobacteraceae; genus Desulfobacula. Next base: position 4,610 of record CAYWGN010000001.1, on the reverse strand, counting down.
TATAGCATGTCATGACCAACGCTGCCCGCAGAACCTATTAAAAGAATGGATTCCATACTCAATACCTCCTCCAATTATCATGTTAATGGTGACAGTAGTATCCTCATTAATATATTTCCTAAATTATTTTTTATTTGAAGTCAACAATTATTTTTATATTATGGAAACTTTATTTCCATAAATGCTTTTTTACCTTGCCTTGGCTTGTAGTTGATAACCGGATGTTTGATATATTTTTTAACAGTCCCCCTGTCCAGATTTAAGATTTTAGCAATCTGTCTTATGGAAAATTGCATGTCTGTTAACTGGTGAATTTCAAAAAGGGTTCGTCTGTTTATCATTGGGCAACCTCCTTATGAACACTTTCTGGCAGGGAAAGAACCTGGAACAGGGTCCCGTCATGCATGACAAGGTCTTTATGGATCAGACAGCTTCGGACAAAAATATATTCGTCCTCCTTGAAGGCCAGAATGGAACAGATAGTCTTGTTAATATAAAATGAAAGCACATTCCGATCCGAAGCCAATACCAGAAAAAAATAAAGAGCCAATTCATGTCGGGTTAATGCTTGCAAAAAGCCATCGGCAAGAAACCGATGGGAGATAAAACAAAAACTCTTGCCTGTTTTCCGAACCTGGGCCGGATCAAGCACTTTTTTTCTTTTCATGATGTCCTCCTTGGTTTACGTGTGACCTTCAGGTTATAGGATTTTTATCCTGTGTAGCACAGGTATTGATCCCATATCCCCGAGTCCATCTTTGCAATTATGGTGAATTGACTGGTACTGAAGTGATAAAATTTTTTACCGCGTCCATCTTTGCAATTCCAATGGTTTTTGATAATTTGCAAACAGCCCGATCTTGTCGAATTTTCATATTCCTAATTTTCTGCAGAGATCGGTTCCTATCATTTTTTTCCGGGTTCCTGTGGCGATAACCTTTCCAATAATCAAGGTTATTTTGAAGCCATTTCTTTTGCGATAGACGCTGCCCCTCTTTGTATTCTGGATCTGTTGCAAGTTTTTGTTTTTGCCAAAGGGTTTTTCTAACACGCTGGCAATCCGGCTTTGAGCAAAATATCTGACATTTGTTTCTGGGAACAAAAAAAGCACAGCAACCTGCACAGGGAAGGGGCACCATAATCCCTCCTGAAAGTAGTTACGAGGCGAATTAAATAGAGGTAATTATATATGATTTTAAAATTTTTTAAGGGAATTAAATGGAAGGAATCAAATTGGTGGGAGGTAATTTATCCTGAAATTGGCTGCAAAAAAAACCTTGAAAATTTGGGGGAATTAAATCCCTGTTCCCAAAGGAGCTATTTGGAAAGAAAAATAGACATCGGTTGTGAAAAATAATTATAGATAAAATAGACCAAAAAAATTAAAATATGGCTGAATTTGAGTATAGGACACCTGTAATCCCTCAATTCAATTTTAAAAATGTCAGCTCCAAAAGTTATCAAATACTGGAATCTGAGACCCTGAATTACCATAATCTAAATTTTCAACATATGTTAATTCAGGAATATAAACAGGTTCTATCTCAGGCGGGTCATGGTTGCGGATATCCCAAAGATTTAGATGTTTTAAAATCTTATCTATTATTTCAAAATCATCAATGATAGAGATAATTTTCATGTGACCCTGACATTTTGGGCAGACAAGAGGATCGACTGATCAATCGACCTCATAAATTTTTTGAATTAACTGAGCCCAGTTCTGTCTTGCTTCACTGGAAGACATCTCATTTGGCATGATTGTCGGAATAGCATCATCGACATCTGCCTTAGTTAGCAAGGAAGTGAATTAATCGCCTAACGCGTCGATTTGTGATTTGATTAAATCGGCAATCTCACGGCATCGAGATAGAGTCATCCGATTGCTTGTAGAAGTAACCGAGATCGCTGCCAATACCACTTTTTTCTCATGATCTATAACCGGGACACTCACGCCCGCTATGCCCTCGATAACCATGCTTTCATATCTGAGATTGTAGCCTCGTTTTCGGACATCCTGAATTTGTGTCCTCAAATCCTTCATACTTACTTTGGATTCTACATATCTTGAGGCGTTGGCCGCGATAACCCTTTCCATCTCCTCATCGGGCAAAAGAGCAAGAAGGACCAGACTTGAACATCCCAGACCTAGAGGGAGACGTGACCCGATACCATATTGAATACGCACAGCCCGTTCGCCTTCGGACAAGTCGAGGCAAACGGAATCGAACCTGGACCGCACAATCAACGTGACGGTATCATCGGTTTTTCTCGCAAGGTTTTCCAAAGCGACGTGGTAGATATTCTGGATATGAAGTTGATGGGCTTCATTGATTATCTTATACAAATCGTACCCGATGTTATAACGCTTTGATTTTGGGTTGATGTTCACAAAGCCTTCCATGACCATTACCGATAGTATCCTTTTCACAGTTGGAATGGGCAGGTTCAGGGACCGCGCAATTTCAGATAATCTCTTTCCTTTCCCACTACTCTCACTCACAATCCTTAGGATACCTAATGTCCTTCTGACACTCTGGGTGCCTTTTGGCCATTTCACTGATTGAGAATCAGATTCATGATCGGATCCTATTTTTTCATGCGGATCGTTTGAAGATATGGAATCAATATTCATTTTTTTCCTCATTAATATATTTCCTAATTAAAAACAAATTATTTTTTATTTGAAGTCAACAATTATTTTTATATTATGAAATATTTATTTCCAAGGATAGGTAAATGCTTTTTTACCTTTTGTCAAGAAATAGCTAAAAATTTTTATAACTCTGAAAAATATTCCCCGGTACCAGGAGGGATACAACATGTTGTGTCCCTCCTGGTTTGAGTTGCATCCGCTTGAAGTATCCAACTCCTTAGTTTATTGGATGCAAAGGAAACTTGATTCAGGCTATCAGCCGGGGGATATTATTGAAGGAGCTAATATCTGGAGTGCCTTGGTAGGAGACAGGTTAGTTTGGGTCGGGAAACAAAGACAAGGGGTCGAATTCAATAACGGTGTTATCTCTGTCATTACATTTAGTGAAAATGCAGCAAGCATTGGAGAACCATATCCTGATTATGAGGGTTTCCCTCATTTCGGAGGATTTGATCAACAGGAACAGTCAAAAGAAGACATGATGCTTTGTCGCAACGGCGGTGGATGTCAAGCAAGTTGTCGCCTTTTCTGAAAATGATTTGTCAACTTTCCCGCAAAATCTTCTCATGGGTTCCGACGAGTAATTTCAGCCCATTCTCACCCATGAGAAGATTTTGCTAGCGTGTTATCATTTTCAACGTTTTATGCAGCCTTCTTCGTTTTTTCTGAAGTTTTTTTAACCTTTTTAAATTTCTTTAAAACAACCTCTGTCGCTGGATTCCAATTTCTTGTTTTTCCTGACCATCTTTCAGGATTCTTTAATTTAGCTTCCTGATATACATACTGACGGTTTGCAAGAATTTTTATATCCTTGCCATTATGCCTGTCCTCCGGGGTGACAAAATGGATACTGCTGTGCAGATGTTCCTTATTATACCAATGAATAAAACGATTGGCCCATTCTCTGGCTTCAAATAAGGTTTCAAATGGTTTGTCCGGATATTCCGGCCGATACTTCAATGTCCGGAACAATGATTCTGAGTATGGATTATCATTGCTGATACTAGGTCTGCTGAAGGAGGGAATGACTCCCAAATCCTGAAGTTTTGCAAGCATGGTGGCCGATTTCATGGGTGATCCATTATCAGAATGTAAGGTGACTTGTTCTTTCGGAATTTTTTCCCGAAGACAAGCATCTGTAATCAGATCAGCTGCCAGATCGCCGGACTCATATTCATAAACTTGACATGCCACGGCTTTCCGACTGTATAAATCCATAACCATATACAAGTAAAAGAACCGGCCCCTTACCGTTGACGGCAAATACGTGATATCCCAACTCCATAACTGATTCGGGATAGTCGCTGTCAAAGGATCCGGGCTGTGCCTCTTGGCAGGAAGACTTGATTGGCGGTGTATATTCATTTTCAATTCACGAAGCATTCTGTACATGGTTGATTCAGAACCCAGATAAATTCCCTGGTCAGCAAGTCTTGGTACTATTTGATTTGGGTTGGACTCAGCAAATTCAGGCGATTCTAATACATTAGCTATCCGGGTTTTCTCATCATCAGATAATTTGTTACCAGGGGCACTGCGAGACCCTTTTCGACTGTCTAACAAACCGTTTTGACTCCATCGCTGGAGGGTTCGAATGGTCAGCCCCAATAATTGAGCGGCCTTGCTTTTCCGAGCCCCTGATTTACAAGCTTCTAAAATCAATTTCAACACGGTTTGTTTGTCTTCCTGACTGATCAATCTTCCTCTGGCTCCCCCCAGATCTCCTGGGCTTTTTTTTTTAGAATCAGCAATGCTGCAGTTTCTGCTAATGCTTTATCTTTGCGTGACAGGTCTTTTTTTAGAATAGAGATTTCTTTTTTAAGGTTCTTGTGCTCTTCAATCTGTTCTTTATTTGGTTTCGGGATCATTGCCGATATGGCATCTTTTTTCCATTGATCCAAGTTCAGGACTCTTGATTTAGGAAACGCATAGTTTTACTTACTTAATCGAAAATCGA